>JAYWCQ010000245.1:0-2600 GCA_043780435.1 Polaromonas sp. | reverse complement strand
ATCAGGATTAAGTCCATGTGGCTTTCGAAAATTCAAAAATAGCAATTGATCACACAGGGCACATAATAACCGCATGGCACACTACCTCATTGGCGACCTGCAAGGCTGCAACAGCGCTTTTGCGCAATTGCTCGCAAAAATAGATTTCTCACCCAGCCGCGACACGGTGTTTGTACTGGGCGATTTGGTCAACCGCGGCCAAGACTCACTGGCTGTGCTGGAACGCCTGATGCATTATGGAGATGCGGCGCGCTGCCTGCTGGGCAACCATGACCTGAACTTGCTGGCGATAACCTATGGCGTGCGGCAACCCCATCGCAAAGACACCTTGACGCAAATATTGCAGTCAGCCCGGTTGCCGGTCTTGATCCACTGGCTGCGACAGCAGCGCTTGGCGATGTTGCACAGTCTGGATGCTCCAGAGAACGCCAAAAACCCTCAAGCATCCGAACTACTCATGGTTCATGCCGGTGTTTTACCAGCCTGGACAGCTACAAAAACAATAGCACTCGCAGCTGAAGTTGAAACCATATTACGCGATGCAAACGACACTGACTTGCGGGAATTTTTTCAACATATGTATGGCGATACGCCGACCGAATGGCACGATGGGCTGACCGGCTCGGCGCGGCTGCGGGTGATCGTGAATGCCTTGACGCGGCTGCGATTTTGCAGCGCCGATGGTGAGATGGAGTTCGCCTCCAAAGACAATTTGGACGCCATTCCAGCGGGCTATCTGCCGTGGTTTGACGTGCCCAGCCGAGCCACCAAAGACATCACCGTTGCCTTTGGGCATTGGTCAACGTTGGGTTGGCTGAACCGACCCGATGTGCTGGCGCTGGATGGCGGCTGCGTGTGGGGCGGTTGCTTGAATGCATTGCGACTGGATGAATCAGGCTCTCTAGACGGAAAATTAAAGCATGAATTGATTCACGTCGATTGCGAACAATCCCAAAAGCCAATCTTTAAATCGGCAATATCGCGTTGAGAGGTCTTGTCATTCCCGTGAAGACGGGAATCCATCGTGGCGCTTGTGGATTCCCGCTTTCGCGGGAATGACGGCTCGAACGAAAATCTAGATAATTTCGGCAGTTTCTGGCACAGGTTCTGCAACTACTGGCTTTGCAATCGCTTGAAACAAGGCAGCCACACGCTTTTTAGAGCGAATATTGGCGGATTTACCGGCACGCGCAGGGTTGGCCTTGACGGCTGCTTCCCACGCGGGTGTTGCAGCTGCTGTTACGCCCTCAACTGCTGGTGCAGTCGGTGCAGATTCATACGGTTTGTCAAAAAACGGATCATGCGTTTTGGTTTTTGGGCCTTTGAACGCATAACGCTCACCTTGACTTTGCGAATCATCTCTACCACTGCGGTCACGGCTGCTGTTACGATTTGACCTACTGCTACCTTCGCCATTGCTGTCGCCGTCGTTCTCTGCATACATGCGGCGGCCATCGTTGATGCGGCCTTGTTTGCGGATATCCGGCAAGTCCTCCGGGTACTCGATAGCCTCAAGCTCAATCTTTGTTTTGAGCAATTTCTCCAGATCAACCACCAAGCGGCCATCACTAGGCGCTACAAAGCTGATAGCAATACCTGATGCACCCGCACGGCCTGTTCGGCCAATGCGGTGCACGTAATCTTCGGCGTTGAACGGCAAATCAAAGTTGAACACGGCCGGCACATCTTTGATGTCCAAACCGCGAGCGGCCACATCGGTGGCGATGAGCAGATCAACCGCGCCGCTTTTGAAAGCTTCCAGCGCCTTCAAGCGCTCGTCCTGGCTCTTGTCACCATGCAGCGCCGTGGCTTTAAGGCCTTCGTTTTCCAGCGTACGCGCCAAACGGGCACAACCCAGCTTGCTGTTGACGAACACGAAAGCTTGTTTGATGCCGTTTTGCTTCAACAAAGCATGCAAAGCGTGGCGTTTGTCGTCACTAGGCACGCTGTAGAAATGCTGCGTCACCGTAGAGGCGGTTTGATTCGGCCGCGCCACCTCGATGGTGACCGGGTTTTGCAGGTAGCTGCTGGACAGGCGTTTGATCTCTGGCGAAAACGTAGCAGAGAACAGCAAAGTCGTCCGTTGCTTTGGTAAATAGCTCAAAATCCGCTCTAAATCGGGCAAAAAGCCGATATCCAGCATACGATCTGCTTCGTCCAGAACGACATACTCGACTTGGTTCAACACGCAGTTTTTGGCTTCAATATGATCCAGCAGGCGGCCTGGCGTGGCGACCAAAATCTCGACGCCGGCTTTCAGCTCGATCGTTTGCGGCTTCATGTCCATGCCACCAAACACCACCGCGCTGCGGATTTGGGTGTACTTGGCGTAGGCTTTCACTTGTTGGGCGACCTGATCGGCCAGCTCGCGAGTCGGCAGCAGCACCAAGGCGCGCACAGGGTGGCGGGCGGGTGAGGTGGAGGCGTTCTCGTGCTTCAACATGCGTTGAATCAACGGTAGCGAGAATGCCGCCGTTTTGCCGGTGCCGGTTTGGGCAGCGCCCATCACGTCTCGGCCTTCCAAAACCACAGGAATCGCCTGCTCTTGGATGGGTGTCATGGTTTCGTAGCCCATGTCGGCTACGGCGCGTGCCAGCGAC
>JAYWCQ010000244.1:0-3227 GCA_043780435.1 Polaromonas sp. | reverse complement strand
TTTAACGGAGATTGAGATGAAAGTTTATTACGACAAAGACTGCGACCTGAGCCTGATCAAAGGTAAAACTGTTGCGATTATTGGCTACGGCAGCCAAGGCCACGCACACGCGCAAAATTTGAACGACAGCGGCGTTAAAGTTGTGGTCGGTTTGCGCAAAGGTGGCGCTTCATGGCCTAAAGTAGCAAAAGCTGGCTTGCAAGTCGCTGAAGTGGCTGATGCGGTCAAAGCGGCAGACGTCGTCATGATTTTGCTCCCTGATGAGCAAATCGGCTCGGTTTACACCAACGACATCGAACCCAACATCAAGCAAGGCGCTTCATTGGTGTTTGCCCACGGTTTTAACGTGCATTACGGCCTGGTTAGCCCACGTGCTGATTTGGACGTGTGGATGGTTGCACCTAAGGCTCCTGGCCACACTGTGCGCGGTACCTACGCCCAAGGCGGCGGTGTGCCCCACCTGATTGCGATCCACAAAGACAATTCTGGCAAAACCAAAGATTTGGCGATGAGCTATGCGATGGCCAACGGTGGCGGCAAAGCCGGCATCATTGAAACCAACTTCCGCGAAGAAACAGAAACCGACTTGTTCGGCGAACAAGCTGTGTTGTGCGGCGGTACGGTGGAACTCATCAAAGCTGGTTTTGAGACCTTGGTCGAAGCTGGCTACGCGCCTGAAATGGCGTATTTCGAGTGCTTGCATGAGTTGAAATTGATTGTGGACATGATCTATGAAGGCGGCATCGCCAACATGAACTACTCCATTTCCAACAACGCAGAGTACGGCGAGTACGTGACCGGTCCAAACATCGTGACCGCAGCGACCAAAGAAGCCATGCGCAAGTGCTTGAAAGACATCCAGACAGGCGAATATGCCAAGAGCTTCATCTTGGAAAACAAAGCCGGTGCGCCAACGCTCATCAGCCGCCGTCGTTTGACCGCTGAGCACCAGATCGAGCAAGTGGGCGAGAAATTGCGCGCCATGATGCCTTGGATTGCTAAAAACAAGCTGGTTGACCAAACGCGTAACTAAGCTTGCATCAATAAGTTCAGATGGTATGAACTAATAAGTAAAAGGTCACTTCGGTGACCTTTTTATTATGCTATATATTTAATAGCAATAAAATAAATAAATACGCCGTATACAGCCAGATTTGGCATATATTTTGATAGTTATCGAGTAAACAATCATGCATGATGGTGTTGACACTGTAAAAGAAACCACTGACGAGTTGCACGTAAATTTGCACATGCGCAAACGGCGCAAAGGCATTTATATTTTGCCGAACTTGTTCACGCTTGCAGCCTTGTTTGGTGGCTTTTACGCTATCGTCATGGCGATCAATGGCCGATTTGACTTGGCAGCCATTGGCATCTTTTGCGCTCTGGTTTTAGACAGTTTGGATGGTAGAGTCGCCCGCATGACCAACACCCAAAGCGCCTTTGGCGAGCAGATGGACTCCTTGTCCGATATGGTGTCGTTTGGCGCTGCGCCAGCCTTGATTTCCTACGTCTGGGCGCTGAACGGCTTGGGGCGCTGGGGCTGGTTTGCTTCGTTTGTCTATTGCGCCTGTGCCGCCTTGCGCTTAGCGCGTTTCAATGTCAACACTGCAGTGGTCGACAAGCGCTACTTTCAAGGTTTGCCATCACCTGCAGCCGCAGCGCTGGTCGGCGGCTTTTTGTGGGTCGCCACAGAGCTCAATATCAAAGGTGCAGATGCGGCTTGGACCATGTTTGGGTTGGTGCTCTTTTCGGGGTTGACCATGGTCACCAATGTACCGTTTTACAGTTTTAAAGACGTGCAAATGAAGAAGAGTGTGCCTTTTGCCGTCATTGTGGCCATTGCTTTGGGTATCGCTGTTGTCAATATCGACCCACCTATTGTGTTATTTGCCCTGTTTATTTGCTACGGTTTAAGCGGCTATGTGATCTACGCTTGGCGCAAAGGCAAAGGTATTCGCACCAGTGTCATCAGCACCTCAAAAGACGAGCCAGAAGAGCGTGGCTTGCATTGAGCTTGCAATGAAAGTGAGACTTTAAACAACACTTTCGTTGATTGAAAATGCAGCGTTTAAAAACTGTGGTATAGTTATTTTCATGAAAACATTGATGCTAACACTACTGCTAAGCTTGAAAGGGCTGGTTAAGTAGCGCACGCAGACTTTTCCATCAAAGCCCGTTAGCTAAAGAGCAACGGGCTTTTTTTTATTCTGCGACGTTTTAATTGATTGTTTACTTTTTAATTGTTTACCGAGGACTTCATCATGGCAACCGACAAACTCATTATTTTTGACACAACATTGCGTGATGGCGAACAGTCGCCTGGTGCGTCTATGAACAAAGACGAGAAGCTTCGTATTGCGCGCCAATTAGAGCGTTTGAAGGTTGACGTGATTGAAGCTGGCTTTGCGGCCAGTTCAAATGGTGATTTTGATGCGATTCAGTTGATCGCCAGCCACATCAAGGACGCGACCATTTGCTCGTTGTCCCGCGCCAATGACCGTGATATTTCCCGTGCTGCCGAGGCCTTAAAAGGCGCCAACAGCGCGCGGATTCACACCTTCATCGCCACTTCCGCCTTGCACATGGAGAAAAAACTCCGTATGACACCCGATGAGGTGTTTGAGCAAGCCAAGCAGTCGGTGCGTTTTGCCCGTAATTTGGTGGGTGACATTGAGTTCAGTCCAGAAGACGGCTACCGCAGCGACATGGACTTTTTGTGCCGTGTCTTGGAAGCCGTTATCAAAGAAGGTGCCACCACCATAAACGTGCCCGACACCGTGGGTTACGCCGTGCCAGAGCTTTACGGCAACTTCATCAAAACTTTGCGCGAACGCATTCCCAACAGTGACAAAGCCATTTGGTCGGTGCATTGCCACAACGACTTGGGCATGGCGGTGGCGAACTCATTGGCAGGTGTCAAAATTGGCGGAGCACGCCAAGTGGAATGCACCATCAATGGCCTGGGCGAACGTGCGGGTAACTGTTCACTCGAAGAAGTCGTGATGGCGGTGCGCACGCGCAAAGACTATTTCGGTTTGACGATGAATATCGACCCGATTCACATCGTAGCCGCCAGCCGCATGGTCAGCCAAACCACGGGTTTTGTGGTGCAGCCGAACAAGGCTGTCGTAGGTGCCAACGCCTTCGCACACGCCAGCGGCATTCACCAAGACGGCGTGCTCAAAGCGCGTGATACCTATGAAATCATGCGCGCAGAAGACGTG
>JAYWCQ010000243.1:0-5428 GCA_043780435.1 Polaromonas sp. | reverse complement strand
CAGCTCTGGGGTGATTTGAATTGCCGTCGCTCTGGAGCGTGCCTCGATCACCTTGGTCAGTGTTTCTTGTTCAAAATTAGCCTCGCCTTTGACGGTGGCAACGATATTCGGTACCAAATCGGCACGGCGCTGATACTGGTTGAGCACCTCGCTCCAAGCGCCTTTGGACGATTCGTCCAAGCTTTGAAAGTCGTTGTAGCCACAACCCGTGAGTGAGCCACCTAATGTTACAACCGCAGAAATAATCAAAAACCAACGTTTCATGGGAAATCCTTTCGAGGATAGAACAAAGAAGTACATGCAAAAAAGCACAAAATGGTACGTTAGCACAAATGAACGCAAACTTGGCGGATTGCCCCCCTAAAATCGAAGATATAAGTGACGTTTTTGTTGAATCCGTGTAAAATTTGAAAAAATGTATCAAAAAATGACTCTAGACAGCGTATTTATTGACTAAGCAGCTATGAAATATGTAGCGCCCAATTGGTTGCCAGGCGGTAACCTACAAACGATCTGGCCCGCCATGGTGAGCGCTCGTTCGCTTGAGCAAGCCCCCGCTGTGCCCTACCAGCGTGAGCGCTGGACCACGCCAGACGATGACTTCATCGATGTTGACTTCAGCCAAGCGCATGCCCCCAAGCCCAAGCAGCCCCTGCTGGTGCTTTTTCACGGCTTAGAAGGTTCATCCAGCAGCCACTACGCCCTCGCCTTCGCCAAGGTCGCCGAACAGCGTGGGTGGGCGTACGCTGTGCCGCATTTTCGCGGCTGCAGTGGCGAGATCAACCGTGCACCCCGTGCCTACCATTCGGGCGACTATGAAGAAATCGGCTGGATGCTGTCCAAGCTCAAAGCCGCGCACGTGCTGGCCGGTGGTGGTGCGCTGCTGGCCGTCGGCATCTCTCTCGGTGGCAACGCCTTGATGCGCTGGGCGCAAGAAGCGGGCAGCACGGCGGCACAAACGGTGGAAGCCGTCGCCTCAGTCTGCTCACCCTTAGACTTAGCCGCCAGCGGCGTGGCCATTGGCCAAGGCTTCAACCGCCTGGTCTACACCCGCATGTTTTTAAACAGCATGAAACCCAAAGCACTCGCGCGTTTGGCGCTGAACCCCGGCTTGTTCGACGCCAAAGCGCTGCAAGCCAGCCGTAATTTGTACGAATTCGACAACATCTTCACCGCCCCCGTGCATGGCTTCAAAAACACCGAAGACTACTGGCTGCGCGCCTCCGCCAAGCCGCACATGCACCGCATCACGCTGCCCGCCTTGGCGCTGAACGCGGTGAACGACCCGTTTATCCCTGCTTGGTCACTGCCCAAAGCCGCTGAAGTCAGCAACAGCGTCACGCTGTGGCACACGCCGCAGGGCGGGCATGTGGGCTTCCCAAATGGCAAGTTTCCCGCGCAGGTGATGGCCATGCCAGAGGCGGTATCGGGCTGGCTGGCAACGAATCTGCCGACTTAAAACGAGATTTAAAGCGATAATTTACAGATGGATGACGTCGATGGATGAGATAGTTAAACAAGCCATGGCCAAATGGCCCAACGTGCCGCACTGCTACGGCTGGCTGGGCTTAGACGCGCGCGGCAACTGGTACATGCGCGACGACCGCGTGCAGGCCGAAGGCAGCTTCACCCAAGCCAAAGGCTCGTTGTTGAAGCACGAGAAGTTGATCGACTTTATCAACCGCAATTATTTGACAGATGTTAGCGCTCAGAGCAGCGCCAAGGGTCAATGGTTCTTCCAAAATGGCCCGCAGCGCGTCTACGTCGAACTAGAAGCCACGCCGATTATTTGGAGAGTAAGCGCCAACTTTGAAGTCACCGCCCACACCGGCGAACCCGCCCGCCTGCAACGCTGCGTGATGGACGAACACGGCCGCCTCTACCTAGAGGCCGCCGCTGGCTTCGGCCTGGTCCACACCGCCGACATGCTGTACGCAGCAGACGCCATTGAGCAAGGCCTGTGGGTGCCACAAGAGCTCTTAGCGGCAGATTTGCCCAAGCGGTTTGGCTATGTACGCAGCCCTAAGGCGTTGCAGATCTAGTTTAATTAGCTATATATTTAATAGCGCATTAGGCAATAAGTACGCCGTCTTGAGTTGTATTTGACGATAAAAAAAGCCGATAAACTCACATTTATCGGCTTTTTGCTTCCCCACTTAGGGGAAATGTAGAAATTACTTGGCGGCAGGTGCTGCGGCAGCAACTTCAGCGCCGGCAGCTGCAGCCACAGGCGCTTTTGGATCGGCAAACTTGGCACCGCCAGCGTTAGCCATGTAAACCACGGCGCGGCCAATTTCTGTGTCTTCAAAATCGCCACCGCCCTGCGCACCCATTGCGCCTTTGCCTTTGAGGGCTGATGTCAGCAAGGCTTCATAGCCGGTCGCAATACGTGCACTCCAAGCGGCTGCGTCGCCAAGCTTAGGCGCACCTGCTACGCCAGCGGTGTGGCAAGCAGTACATTGGGCTTTGAAGACTTCTTCGCCAGACTTCAAAGCGCGGTTCGCGTCTTTGATCTCAATCGTGCCAACTTTTTGAATACGTGCAGCCACGCCACGGGCGCGGTCGGCGTCGCTCAAACCGCTAAAAGTCGTTTTAGATTTGTCGTTCAGGTCGCCAGCTGGTTTTGCGTCTGAAACGACGTAATAAACCAAGCCAATGATCATGAAAATAGGGATAACAAACGAGAAAAAAGCCATCTGAGCGAATTGCTTAGGCGTTTTAACGGGGCCAGTGTGGTCTTCTTCGTGATGGATGCTCATAGTGTTCTCTAAAAATCTACAAAAAATAGGCTGCGAAGGTGCAAATGGTGAGGTTAGGGATAACTAACCTGCAATTATAAGGGAGCAAGCGCCCAGTACCGCAGAAACAGGCAAGCTAACGCCTACAATACAATACAAGCCACGATGCGGCTGTAGCTCAGTGGATAGAGTATTGGCCTCCGAAGCCAAGGGTCGTGGGTTCGATCCCCGCCAGCCGCACCAATTTTTCATCACCATACCTCTTCGTTAACCGCCCAGCGCGATATCCAGCGTCATTTCATGCGCCAAAGCGTCTAAATCGAGCTTCAAAGCTTCGGTAGAGACGGCTTGCGGTACCAGCACTTCGGCACGGACTTTGAACATGGGTTTGCTGTCAGCGCTAGTCTGAGCGTTGACCACTTCGGTGTGCAGGTGTTCGATGCTGATGTTGCGGTTGGTCAAAATGGCGGTGAGTTTGCTCACAATGCCGGCGCGGTCGCCGCCTACCAGTTCTAGCGTCATCAAACGCAGGCCGGTTGCGGCAGCGCGGCCTTCGCTCTTGGTGATGACGACGCGCAAGCCTGTGGATTCCAGGTCTTTCAGCGCCGTGATCAAGGCATCGGCGTTCTCAGGGGGTACATCCAGCTGCACCATACCGGCAAATTCACCCGCCAAGCGCGCCATGCGGCTGTCGGCCCAGCTGGCGCCAAATCGGTGGGCGCGGTCAGACAGCAGGCTGACAATACCAGGGCGGTCTGCACCCATGACGGTGACGACCAAAGCGGTGTTGTTGCTGGTGGTGGCATGTGCCGGGTCTTCGGTAAGCTTCAACGAGCGGCGAATCATCGGTGCTTTGGTGGCAAAGCTTTCGTCTTGCTGCAAGTCTGGCAGCTCGCCAGAATCACGCGCGTGGGCGACCACATCGCACAACAGCTTCAAACCCATGGGTGCCAAGGCGCGCTCCCACAGGCTGCGGGCGTCGTCATTTTTAGCGACAAAACACCAGTCTTGCGCGGCAATGCCGCCTTTGTCCCAGCCGTCAGCCAAGTGGTAGACCGAGCCGCCGGCTATCGGGTCACCACTCAAAATCGTCCACTCGACAGCGGCAATGCCGCGGTGGCGTGGCAACAGTGACGGGTGGTAGCCCACGCCGCCCAGGCGCGATCTGGCCAAGGCCTCGTCGCTGATGCGTGCATGTGTGTGCGCGGCGATGATGACGTCTGTGCCTGCTGCGATGGCCTCACCCGGCACCATTTTGGGGTTCGCCAAAATATGCACGGGAATGCCGGCTTTTTGTGCGGCCAAGGCCAATCGGTCATCAGCTGCAATAGTGACAACGCAAGAAATGTCAACGCCCTGCACTTGTCGCAGCGCTTCTAAAACGCTTGCTCCAAAAAAACGCGACCCAACCAAAGCAACTTTCATTCAAAACTCCTAAATCTATGCCGTGCAAAGCACGCCAGAAAATGAAACAACAGAGGCTATGATAACCACTGGCAGCAGTAAGCTTGCGCAGTTCCTCAATGAATAAAAAGTAAATAATATGATCAAAGTAGTCGTTTTCGATGCCTATGGCACCTTGTTTGATGTGTATTCCATAGGTGCATTGGCTGAGCGTTTGTACCCGAGCCAAGGCGCAGCCATTTCAATGCTGTGGCGCGACAAGCAAATTGAATACACGCGCTTAATCAGCTTGTCTGACCCGCACAATCCCACCGGCAGCCGCCATTACTTACCGTTTTGGGAGCTAACCCGCCTGTCACTGCGCTACACCTTGGCGCGGCTCAAGTTGGTTGTTACAACGGAGCATGAGGACGCTTTGATGGGGCAATATGCGCACTTGACGGCGTTTCCTGAAAATCTAGCTGTTTTAGAAGTGCTCAAAGCAAAAGGATTGGCGACCGCCATTTTGTCAAATGGCAACCCTGACATGCTTGATTCTGCAGTGACAAGTGCGGGCATGAAAAGCCTGTTGGATCATGTGATTTCTGTGGATGAGATTAAACAATTCAAAACCAGCCCAAGCAGCTATGCCTTGGTTACCCAGTATTTCCCTGTGCAGAATGAAGAAATCTTGTTTGTTTCTAGTAATGCTTGGGATGCCTTGGGCGCTACTTGGCATGGCTTTCAAACGCTGTGGGTCAATCGTCAAGGCATGCCGCATGAGACGCTGGGGCCCAAGCCCAGCTTCACTGGGGCAGATTTATCCAGCGTGTTAGACGTTTTGAACATACAACATGGCGAAAATGGTTGAGCGCAAAACACATTTAGACGGTATTGCGGTATCGCTGCTGCTGGTTTGCTGCCTGTTTTGGGGTGTGCAGCAAGTGCTGATCAAAGCGACCTTGGCAGAATTGCCACCTTTTTTTCAAGCGAGTTTGCGGTTTATCGGTGCGACAGCCTTGCTCATGCTGTGGTGCAAGTGGCGGAATATTCCGTTGTGGGGGCGTGACGGCAGCTTGAAGCCAGGTGTTATCGCGGGCGTGTTGTTTGCGGTTGAATTTGCCTTTATCTACATGGGGCTGCAGCACACCAGTGCTTCGCGGCTCACGGTTTTTTTGTACACCTCACCGTTTTGGGTCGCGGTACTTGTGCCGCTATGGGTGCCATCTGAAAAAATGGGCAAATGGCAGTGGCTGGGTTTGATGTTGGCTTTTTGCGGTGTGGCGCTGGCGATGTTTGATGGCTTT
>JAYWCQ010000242.1:0-3700 GCA_043780435.1 Polaromonas sp. | reverse complement strand
GTGCTTGCAGTTTGGTGGAGCAGGGTATTCACCGAGTCAGCAAGCCCGAGCAATGGCCACAGGCGGTGGTAGAGTTTGGTTGTTTTAAAAATATCGATTTTTCTGTCTGAAAACATCGTCTCCCATCGTCGCTCTTAAAACCGAATTACGACCGAAAGCGCACCATGACCATGAATGTAAAAATCGACCTCGGCTATGAATTTGACGTCAAGGCCAATGCTTCAGACGTATTTGCGGTGCTGCCAGACGTGCCCACTTCAGCCAGCTCTTCCCCAAAGTCGATAATTGGTCGATTTGGGCAGCAACACTTACCGCTGGGAGATGGAGAAAATCGGCGTTGCTTCGCCGACTTTGGATTCGGTGTTTGACGGTTTGGCTGATTTTGTTGAGCTGCATTTTGAGGTAGCCTTTTTGGACGGTTTGATTGCCTAAATGGGTGCTAAAACCGCTTCAATCGTACGCATCAGTTCTTCGGGATCGACTGGTTTGACCAAGTGTGCATTGAACCCAACTTGCGCTGCTGCATCTTTGTCGCGTGACTGCCCAAAACCGGTCAAAGCGATGATGGGGACGTCGTTTCTGGTAGGCATCAGCCGAATTTGCCGCGCAACTTCATAGCCATTCATGTCTGGCAACCCGATGTCCAGCAACATGGCATCAGGCCGCTGTACCGCTAGCGCCGCCAAGGCATCTTCACCGTTTGCAGCTTCTATTACCTTATAACCCGACAACCTGAGCATTTCGGACATGACACTGCGCACATCTGCGTTGTCTTCAACGTACAGCAGCGTACGCGATTGCGGAGCCGTCAAATCGGTAGCTACTGATGCAGCTTCACCAATAGGTGCGGGTACGGCAGGAAAATGACAAATGAATGTGCTTCCTTGATTCAACCCAGCACTTGCAGCTGCGACGGTGCCGCCGTGTAGTCCAACCAACTGCATGGCCAGTGCCAGGCCAACACCCATGCCGCCGTGGTCGCCACTGACGGGTGGCGGACCTTGTATGAACGGTTCAAATACTTGAGCAATCAGCTCAGGGGTCATGCCTGTGCCTTGGTCCTGCACGCGTAACACGGCTTGACCGCCATCTTGTTGTAAGTCGATGTTAATATCGCTTCCCGCAGCTGAAAACTTCAGCGCATTGCCGATGAGGTTGACGATAATCTGCTCAATTCTTACAGGGTCTGCGTTGATCCAAACCGGCACTGCGGTGATGTTGATGCTGTGATTGTTGACGCGCTGCGCTGCTTTTAAACCGTCGAAGCAACTTTGCAGGCATTCTGCCAGATTCAAAGGCCGCAGGTCGAGCACTATTTTTCCAGCCATCAGGCGGGACATGTCCAGCAAGTCGTCAATGATGTGAATCAAGTGACGGTTTTGTCGTTTGATGATGCCTAAGTGGTGGTTTGAGTCCTTTGTGCCCTGATTGGCCAGCACCAAAACCTCGACGGCACCAGAGATGGCGGCCAACGGATTACGCAGTTCGTGCCCCAGCATGGCTAGGAAATGGTCTTTGGCTGTATTTTCTTGTTGAATAGCTTCGTAGGCTTGATGCTCGACGACAAGCAAACGCTCGCGTTCAGCTTCCGCCAGCTGACGCGCAAGGCGTTCCTTTTCAAGCAACTCACCCGCATTTGCCAAAGATTGGTTCAACACGTCAACCTCGACGATGGAGGTCTGTGCCATCATCTTGGGTGACTGGCCTTGACCCAGCGCAACAGCAGCAGCGCTGGCTTTTTGTACGGCAGAGACAAATTGTCGGCCAAATGCAGTTGCCAAAATGCCAGAGACCGCTATGGCTAACAAAAAACCAAAGGTGGCAGTTTGTACCGCACGAACGATGGGCGCATCGATCGCATCCACTGGAGCCGCCACAGCGATGGTCCACCCCGTCAATTCTGAATGATTAAAGGCATCGTACGACTCAATACCTTCCAACGTCGAATGTCGGATCAACCCAATGTCTTTATCGGCTGCGGCGGCAACCAGCTCTGGTCTTGCATTGCGCCCCAAAAAGTTGTCGCTTTTATGGCTGCGCGCAATGAACCGGCCAGCGCGGTCAATCACCGCAACGATCCAATCAGCCGGTATATCCTGCTGTTTGGCAATGTCCTTCCAGTGAGATAATGAAAAATCTTGGGCAACCACGTATTTAGTAGAGCCAATTGCGGAGGTAGGCACGTAAACAGCGATGAGCTCATGCCCAGTGACTGATCCCACAAATATATCCGACACAAATGGCTTTTGCGTCGCGATGACTTTTTCAGCTTGTGGTGAGATGACGGTTGTCGTTGGTTGTACCGCAAATGGCACAGAGGTATGAAAAACCTGCGTTCCATCGGACTTATATAGAGCTACCCAAGTGTCATTCCTGCGGTTAATAGCCTTTGCCTGCACATAAAACGCCTCGAAGTTGCCGGTTTGCAAGTGTTCTGAATTGCCAAGCGCCATCATCGCCGCGATGGATGCCTGAATGTCCCTGTCAACAGTCAGGCTGATGGCGTCCACCGTTTTGTGCAAACTTGCTAGTGATGCCGCCTTTTCTTCTAGCCTGATTTGGTTCACCGCGAATGCAGACGCCAAAACCAGCGGCAGCATGATGGCAGCCACCATCAAAGCAATGAAAATCCGGATACGCATGTCTTGTTTTTACCTCTCAGTGGTTGCTATGGGCAAGCGCAGTTTGACGCGCCCAGACTCGTGGATGACAGACAAGCCGTCCGCATCGGCAATGGCTTGAACATCATCCCAATCAATGTTGCGGTAAGCCGCCAGACCGATCAGAAATTCTTCGTGTGGCGCGATGGCTCCAGAGGTTGCTACGACGTCCGTCAAGGAGATTGTCACCAGCATGACTTGCCCATCCCGAGCGGCTGTTAGTAATATGTTTGCAGTTGAAGTCGCCTCCGCAACCTTTGCGTCCGTAAGCGCCAGCAAAGCAGCCACAAAAACACCGCGCAAGTGGTCTCGCCCCACTTCAATTACCTCGCCCTCAATTTGATTCACAAATTTGAATCCCTTGAAAGAAAACTCAATTGCTACAAGATGCAGGGTGTCCATGATGCCTTGACCTAAACCAACGCGTGCGCCTTTGTCATGCCCCATCCAGCCAATCAAATCCAGACTGGAGTGGGTCGCGGCGATAGCGAGTGCTCGCATTTCATGGCTGCTCTTAACCAGAGTTGGCAAATCTGGCGTTGCCGCGAGCAATCGTTTTTCAACAATCGTCGCCAGCATCATGACCGGCTGAAAACCGCCAGCCATGTCATGCCGCATGGCAGGTGCCAGTCTTCTCAATAGTGCATACCGAGCAGCTTCTGCACGGTGTTCCAAGTCAATCGATGAAATTTGCAATGGAGTCCCCCCCTATTTGACGCGTGAATCATCATAAGGTATTACTGCGACGAATGGTTATGCCGCAAACTGGGCTTGCACTTTTACTCTGACTGTGAATATTGTTATTAAATTAAATGGGCAGAAGCGATGATTTCGTATATTCTTTGCCCCATCAGAAACTCAGCGAAAGCCCCGTCATGACCATGAATGTAAAAATAGACCTCGGCTATGAATTTGACGTCAAGGCCAATGCTTCGGACGTTTTTGCGGTGCTGTCAGACGTGCCCACTTCGGCCAGCTTCTTCCCCAAAGTCGATAAATTGGTCGATTTGGGCAGCAACACTTACCGCTGGGAGATGGAG
>JAYWCQ010000241.1:0-4808 GCA_043780435.1 Polaromonas sp. | reverse complement strand
CTTCACTGTTTAGCTCTCAATTTACAATCAATTCAGTAAGAATAAAAGCGGACAACCTATTTGTTAGAAAACCGGACAAGTCTATTTGCTGCTGACACACGTTGCTGTGTGGCGGGGTTCATTAAATTACGATAAGTTTTAATCTAAAAACTTAGCTTTCGCTTCAGCATACTCACGCTTCAACTGCGCCACATAATCGGCCGTGCTTTGCACCTTGGTGATGGAACCGATACCTTGGCCACATCCCCAAATGTCTTTCCACGCTTTGGACTTGTCGCCGCCAAAGTTCATTTTGCTCGGATCGCTGACTTCAAGGTTGTCAGGATCCATGCCGGCGTTGCGAATCGACGGCGCCAAGTAGTTACCGTGTACGCCAGTGAACAAATTGCTATAGACGATATCGTCCGAGTTGCTGTCCACAATCGATTGTTTGTAAGCATCTGCGGCGCGTGCTTCTTCTGTGGCAATGAAGGCAGAGCCAATATAGGCAAAATCTGCGCCCATCGCTTGGGCGGCCAAAACGGCAGCGCCAGTAGAAATAGAGCCGCTCAAGGCAATCGGGCCATCAAACCATTGACGGAGTTCTTGGATCAGGGCGAAGGGGCTTTTCACACCTGCGTGGCCGCCTGCGCCAGCGGCAACAGCGATCAAACCATCGGCGCCCTTTTCAATCGCTTTGCGAGCGTGCTTGTTGTTGATGATGTCGTGCAACACCACGCCGCCGTAGCTGTGGGCGGCAGCGTTGATGTCTTCACGCGCACCCAAGCTGGTGATGATGATGGGCACTTTGTACTTAACGCACATTTGCATGTCGTGCTCTAAGCGGTCGTTGGACTTGTGCACGATTTGGTTGATGGCAAAAGGCGCGGCTGGTTTGTCAGGATTGGCTTTGTTGTAGGCAGCCAGCGTTTCGGTGATTTCAATCAACCACTCTTCCAACTGCTCCGCTGGCCGCGCATTGAGCGCCGGCATGCAACCAACCACACCTGAAATGCACTGAGCAATCACCAGCTTGGGGTTGCTGATGATAAACAACGGTGAACCGATGATAGGCAGCGGTAAGTGATTCAAAGCTCCGGGTAAACGTGACATTCGGGTCTCCAATAGTAGATTTACACTAAAAACAGGGTGCTAATAGGCTATAGCCGGTGTACTTAGCGCCTAAGATGCTATTATTTATATAGCAACAGATGTGCTTGGATTTTAATACGATTCAAGCGCAAGAGCTGTCACGGACGCAGAACCCTCCACGATGCTGCCGCGCATACCAGGCACTTTGCACAATAGGTGCTCAGCGTAAAACTGAGCGGTGATGATTTTGGCATTCATAAAGGCTGCATCTTCTGCACCCGATAAGAGCTGGCTTTCCGCAACCAGCAAACTACGCGCCATTTGCCACCCGGCCATCAAATTACCAGCGAGCATCAAGTAAGGAACACTGCCTGAGAACACCGCGTTCGGAGATGCCTTGGTGTTTCCAGCCACGAAATTAACGACGTCGATGAATGCCAGACGTGCTGCTGTAAGGTGTTTGGCAACGGCTTTAGCTGCTTCACTGCCACTTTTCGCCAACTCTGCTTCTGTCACTGCAATTTGAGCGGCAATGCCTTTGGCAATTTGCCCACCATCACGGGCAGTTTTGCGGCCAACGAGGTCATTGGCCTGGATGGCAGTTGTGCCTTCATAAATCGTCAAAATCCTCGCATCACGGTAGTACTGCGCTGCACCGGTTTCTTCAATAAAGCCCATGCCGCCATGCACTTGCACGCCCAAGCTGGTCACTTCCAAACTCATCTCGGTGCTGTAACCTTTGATCAGCGGCACCATGAACTCGTAAAACGCCAGGTTTTGCTTGCGAACATCGACATCTGGGTGATGGTGCGAGGCGTCATAGGCGGCTGCTGAGCTGATGGCCATGGCACGGCAACCTTCGGTGTAGGCCCGCATGGTCATGAGCATGCGTTTCACGTCGGGGTGGTGAATGATGGGTGCACTGGCTGCGATGGAACCATCGACAGGGCGGCTTTGCACGCGGTCTTTGGCAAACTGCACGGCTTTTTGGTAGGCACGTTCGGCAATCGCAATACCTTGCACGCCCACGCCGAAACGCGCCGCATTCATCATGATGAACATGTATTCCAAGCCACGGTTTTCTTGACCGACTAAATAGCCCACGGCGCCGGGTCCGGTGCCGTTTACATCTTTCGCCGCCGTGCCGTCACCAAACTGCAGCACCGCCGTCGGGCTGGCTTTGATGCCCATCTTGTGCTCAATACTGACGCAATGCACATCATTGCGCGCCCCTAGCGAGCCATCTTTGTTCACCATGAATTTAGGCACGACAAACAGACTGATGCCCTTCACGCCTTCAGGTGCACCGACCACGCGTGCCAACACCAAATGGACGATATTCTCGGCCATGTCATGCTCACCCCAGGTGATGAAAATCTTGGTGCCAAAGACTTTGTAGCCGCCGTCAGCTTGTGGCTCGGCGCGGGTGCGCACCGCTGCCAAGTCACTGCCAGCCTGCGGCTCGGTCAGGTTCATGGTGCCTGTCCATTTGCCACTGATCAAATTTTCCAGGTAAATGGCTTTTAAATCGTCTGAACCGGCGGTCAACAAAGCTTCGATCGCGCCATCGCTGAGTAAAGGGCACAGTGCAAAACTCATGTTGGCAGAATTCAGCATTTCGCCACACGCAGAGCCTATGGTTTTGGGTAAACCTTGACCACCAAAATCTTGCGGATGCTGCAAACCCTGCCAACCACCTTCGGCAAACTGCTTATATGCTTCTTTGAAACCGGGTGTGGCTGTGACCACGCCATCTTTCCAGCTGGAAGGGTTTTTATCGCCTTCCCAATTCAGCGGACTGAGCACGCCTTCACACAACTTTGCGCATTCTTCCAGCACAGCTTGGGCCGTGTCAAAACCTGCATCCTCAAAACCTGGCAACTGCGCCACTTGCTCAAGATTGGCCAAATGCTGCATATCAAACAACATGTCTTTCACGGGGGCGCGGTAGGTCATCGGATGAGTCCAGGTTATGAGCTTAAATAGCTTTTAAATTGCAGTTAAATTTCTTTTACAGTGCAGCCACCAACTCAGGCACGGCAACAAACAAGTCTGCCACCAAGCCGTAGTCTGCTACAGAGAAAATCGGCGCTTCTTCGTCTTTGTTGATGGCGACGATGACTTTGCTGTCCTTCATACCCGCCAAATGCTGGATCGCGCCGCTGATACCCGCTGCAATGTACAGCTGCGGCGCAACAATCTTGCCAGTTTGACCGACTTGCCAATCGTTAGGCGCATAACCCGCGTCCACCGCTGCACGAGACGCACCCATGGCCGCGCCCAGCTTGTCGGCCAAGGGTGTCATGATTTCGGCAAACTTCTCCGCACTGCCCAAGGCACGACCGCCGCTGACGATGATTTTGGCGGCTGTTAATTCTGGTCGGTCGTTTTTAGCGATTTCACTGCCCATGAAGGTTGAGTTAGCGCTGGCTGTTTGTACGGCGACCGATTCAACAGCGGCAGAACCACCCGTTGCGGCAGCTGGGTCAAAACCGGTTGTACGCACGGTCATGACTTTGGTTGCATCCAGACTTTGCACGGTGGCAATGGCATTACCCGCATAAATGGGGCGTTCAAAGGTGTCTGGACTGTCCACTTTGGTGATGTCAGAGATTTGACCGACGTCTAATTTTGCGGCCACGCGTGGTGCGACGTTTTTACCACTGGCAGTTGCCGGGAACAAAATATGGCTGTAGTTGCCTGCGACTGCTAAAACTTGCGCTGCCACGTTTTCTGCCAAACCGTGCGCCAAGCCGGCGTCGTCTGCATGCAAAACCTTAGTCACACCGGCGATTTGTGCGGCTGCAGCTGCTGCTGCGCCAGCGTTAGAGCCAGCGACCAGCACATGCACATCACCGCCACACTGCAAGGCAGCGGTGACTGTGTTGAGGGTGGCAGGCTTGATGGATGCGTTGTCGTGTTCTGCGATTACTAATGATGTCATGATGATTTCTCTCAAATATCGTTACAAGTATCTTTACAAAACCTTGGCTTCGGTTTTCAATTTAGCGACGAGTGTGGCCACATCGGGCACTTTGATACCAGCGCTGCGCTTGGGCGGCTCGGACACTTTGAGGGTTTTGATACGTGGGCTGACATCCACGCCCAAGTCTTCGGGTTTGAAGATATCCAGCTGTTTTTTCTTGGCCTTCATGATGTTGGGCAAGGTCACGTAGCGTGGCTCGTTCAAGCGCAAATCTGTCGTGATGACGGCTGGCAGGCTGATGGACAGGGTTTCCATACCGCCGTCAACTTCACGAGAGACGGTCGCTTTGCCATCAGCAACTTCAACTTTAGAAGCAAAAGTGGCTTGTGGCATGTCGCCCAAGGCGGCCAGCATTTGGCCAGTTTGGTTGCAGTCGTCGTCAATGGCTTGTTTGCCCAAGATGATGAGGCCGGGTTGCTCTTTGTCAACCAGGGCTTTGAGCAGCTTGGCGACGGCCAAGGGTTGCAGCTCTTCGGTGGTTTCCACCAAAATCGCACGGTCTGCGCCAATCGCCATGGCGGTGCGCAGAGTTTCAGAGCATTGTGTGACACCGCAAGACACGGCGATGATCTCGGTCACAACGCCTTTTTCTTTCAGTCGAACGGCTTCTTCAACGGCGATTTCGTCAAAGGGGTTCATGCTCATTTTGACGTTGGCGATATCGACGCCGGTGTTGTCCGATTTGACACGAACTTTGACGTTGTAATCAACAACGCGTTTGACTGCGACCAAGACTTTCATTGTTCCAGCT
>JAYWCQ010000240.1:0-7772 GCA_043780435.1 Polaromonas sp. | reverse complement strand
TGCGCCATTTGTAATACGTTGCGCTGCTCATGCCGTGTTCACGGCAAAGAACGGGCACTGGCGTGCCCGTTTCCCCTTGCTTCAAGATGGCCATGATGGCGCTGTCGCTGTACTTGGAAGTTTTCATGAAAAGTCTTTCTGCCCAACTGGGCTTGAAATTCTACTTTTACATGATGCTTTTTTTAGGGAGGATTACCGTTGCAGGCACCCATTGCAAAGTCCACGCGCCAGATAAAACATTTTGTAGCCACAGAGCGCAAGTCAGCGTTTTGGCATCGGTCACCAAGCCTTGGCTGCACATGGCCAGCAATTCAGCGGGTGTGGTTGTGAAGACGTCTAAAGATTCGCCTTCGTCCAGCTTGCGCTCACCCAACGTTAGCCCTTTGGCAAAATAAATGTGCAAAACTTCGTCGGAATAAGCGATGGCCAAGTGCATGGGTCCAGCATAGGCCCAATACGTGGCGCTGTAGCCGGTTTCTTCCAGCAGCTCGCGTTGACCGCAGTATTGTGGGTTTTCACCAGCATCGAGCTTGCCAGCTGGAAATTCGACCATCACCCTGCCAACCGGGTAACGATGTTGACGCTCTAAAACGACACGTCCATCGTCCAACAAAGCGATGACGACAACGGCACCTGGGTGAACGACGTATTCACGCGTGGCTTGTTTGCCGCTGGGCAGCAAAACCGTATCGCGCAGGATATTTAAAAAGTTTCCCTTGTAGACCTGCTCGCTGCTGATTTTGGTTTCAATCAGATGACTTTGGTTCACACTGTTATTCCCTATGTTTCAACAGGTAGCGGTAGATAAAACCAGGGAAAGCCAAGGTGATGAACAAGGCACCCGTAATCGCATAAAACTCCCAGCCTTGCGGTGCAATTTGCCCGGCGCGGTTTTCAAGCAAGAGGCCAAAACCCCCGGCAAGAAAGTAAAAAATGACGAGTTCAAGAAGCCGAACACCCAATGTTTTGGGTGTTTTCAACGGAAAAAACATCAAAAACCTCTGCGCAACAAACGGCATATTGGCAGCAACTAAGGCTACAAAGATGACAAGCCAAATACTAGCGGATTGAGACATCAAGTCTATGAATCAGTTGAAAGAAATCAAGAACTTAAGGTTTTGACAATGGCATCAGCGCACAAAGCCATCAAACCGCTTGGAAACAGGCCTAATAGCAGCACCAATGCGCCGTTGATGGCAAGCACGGTGCGCACATCAGCACCAGCAGAAACTGTGGTCGCTGTAATTGGCTCGTCAAAATACATGACTTTGACAACGCGCAAGTAGTAGAAAGCACCGATCAAAGACATCATCACCGCGAAAATTGCAAGCGCGATTTGCGGTGTTTGACCGGATGAAACCAAAGACTGCAACACAGACAGCTTGGCATAGAAACCAACCATAGGCGGCACGCCTGCGAGTGAGAACATGCAAATCGCCATGATGGCGGCGTAGGCTGGACTGCGCTGGTTAAGACCGGCCAGGTCGGTGATTTCGTCGCTTTCAAAACCGTCACGCGCCAAAATCAAAATCACACCAAAGGTTGCCAATGTGGTCAGCACATAGGTGACGACATAAAACATGGCGGAGCTGTACGCTGTGGTGGCAGACAAGGTGTTGCCATTGACAACGCCTGACAACAAACCAATCAACACAAAACCCATTTGCGAAATGGTGGAATATGCCAACATGCGCTTCAAATTTGTTTGAGCAATAGCTGCCAAGTTACCGATCAGCAAAGAGCCAATCGACAGTACAGCGAGCATCTGCTGCCAGTCGATAGCGAGTGGCAACATGCCCTCAACCAACAAACGAATCGTGATGGCAAAGGCTGCTAATTTTGGTGCACCGCCAATCATCAGTGTTACCGATGTAGGTGCGCCTTGGTAGACGTCTGGCACCCACATGTGAAATGGCACGACACCTAATTTGAAAGCCAAACCGGCAACAATAAAGACCAGACCAAAAACCAAGACTTGGTGTTTCACGTTGCCTGAATTGATGGCTTTGAAGACGGCGGCAATGTCCAAACTGCCGGTTGCGCCGTACATCATCGACAAACCGTAGAGCAAGAAGCCGCTGGCCAATGCACCGAGCACAAAATACTTCATGGCAGCTTCGGAAGCCGTCGCATTGTCACGACGCAAAGCGACCAAGGCGTAGCTGCTCAGCGTGAGCAGCTCTAAACCCATATAAATGACCAAGAAATTGCTGCCAGAGATCATGATGAACATGCCCAACAGCGAAAACATACCCAAAGTGAAGACTTCACCACCGCGCATCATGCCGCGGTCGGCAGAATACGGGCGACCATATACCAAAGTCACCATCATGGCGACAGATGCAAAGCATTTTAGCCAGTTAGACATCGGATCGCTCACCGTCATGCCACTGAAGCCGTACATGGTTTGGCCGCCTGTGGCATACAGCGCTTGCAAAACGGCAACGACGCCTAAAGTCAGCAAGGTCAAAACGTATGTAACTGTGCGGCGCGGGCTGGTAACGTATAAATCGACCAAGGCGATCACACAAGCCATCACCAGCAAGACGATTTCAGGGAAAACGGTCATCCAACTTAATTTATCAATCATCTTTAGTAGTCTGTTCGTTAAATATTTTGATTATTTTAGTTTTGACGTTGCCACATGTTTGAGCAAATCAACGACGGAGGCATCCATCACATCCGTAAATGGCTTTGGATAGACACCCATCCACAACACGGCGATAGCCAGCAAACTCATCACCAAAAATTCTCTGGCATTGATGTCTTTGAGGTCTTTGACGCGGTCATTCGTCACCGGACCCAAGTAAACACGTTTGAACATCCACAAGGTGTAAGCTGCTCCAAATATCAAAGCTGTGGCCGCAGCGAAACCAAGCCAAAAATTAGCCTTCACAGCACCTAAAATAACCATCCACTCGCCCACAAAACCAGCCGTACCTGGCAAACCGCAGTTAGCCATGGCAAACAACAACGCGAAGGCTGTGAACTTAGGCATGGTGTTGACCACGCCGCCGTAGCTGGCAATTTCACGTGAATGCATGCGGTCGTACAACACGCCGATACTCAAAAACATAGCGCCTGATACAAAACCGTGCGCAATCATTTGCACCAAGCCACCAGAAACACCTAAATCGTTGAAGATAAAGAAACCCAAGGTCACAAAACCCATGTGTGCAACGGATGAATACGCCACCAGCTTCTTCATGTCTTGCTGAACCATAGCGACCAAGCCGACATAAATAACCGCAATCACCGACAAAGCAATGATGAGCCATGCCCACTCATGTGCCGCATCTGGTGCAATCGGCATAGAAAAACGCAAGAAACCGTAGGCGCCCAATTTCAACATGATGGCAGCCAACACGGCTGAGCCACCGGTAGGTGCTTCAACGTGAACGTCTGGCAACCAGGTGTGCACTGGCCACATAGGCACTTTGACAGCAAAGGCGGAGAAGAATGCAAAAAATATCAAGGTTTGAACCGTAGCTGACAAAGGTAATTTATGCCAAACTGAAATATCGAAGCTGCCACCTGATTTTGAGTACAAATAAATCAACGCGATCAGCATCAACAAAGAGCCAAGCAAGGTATACAAAAAGAACTTGAAAGCTGCGTAGATCTTGTTCGGACCACCCCAAATACCGATGATCAAGTACATCGGTATTAGCGTCGCTTCAAAGAAAACGTAGAACAACAAACCGTCTAAGGCACAGAAGACACCAATCATGAGTCCGCTGAGAATCATGAATGCACCCATGTACTGGTTCACACGGGTGGTGATTGATTCCCAAGAGGCGATGATCACAACGACGTTGATGAATGCCGTTAAAAGCACAAACCAAAACGATATGCCGTCAACACCGAGATGGTAATTGACATTGAAGGCATGAATCCAAGGTGCTTTTTCGACGAACTGCATGGCAGAAGTGCCTAGCTTGAAACCGTCGTACAACGGCAAGGTAACCAACAAGCTGATGACAGCACCAACCAATGCAATCCATCGCACAGTTTTGGCTTGATCGTCACGCCCAAAAGCCAATAGAACAACACCAAAGAAAATTGGTGTCCAAATTGAAAGACTCAGCAAACCCATATTCTTCTTTTCCTTACGGCTTGAGCCAGACGAAGTACGTCATCAACAAAAATACACCGGCAATCATCGAAAACGCATAGTGGTAGATATAGCCAGTTTGAAATTTTCGCGCAATGTTTGAAAACACGCGGATGACTTTCCAAGAGCCATTGACCAAAGTACCATCAATGACCTTTTTATCATTTTCCCAAAGCAAACCACCTAGCGCACGTGCACCACGAGCGAGAACGTTTTCATTGAACCAATCAAGGTAGTACTTGTTGTCAAGCAAGGTGTAAATTGGCTGCGCAATGCGCTTGATAGCAGCAGGCAAAGCAGGGTTGATAATGTACATGTAATAAGACAGTGCAACGCCAGCAACAGCCAAAATAAAAGGCAAAGTCGTTAAAGCATGAACCGCCATCGCCCAAGGCCCATGAAAAGCCTTTGCCAATTCAGCCATGGCATGGTGCTTATCAGCATTGACAAAGATTGCATCATTGAAAAATCCACCATGAAGCATGGGTTCAATCGTGAGATAACCGATCAGCGCAGATGGAACAGCCAAGAGCACCAAGGGCAACCAAACCACCCAAGGCGATTCATGCGGTTTACCACTGTGGGCATCGTGATGTCCGTGGTCGTCGTGTGCGTCATGGTGGGCATCGTGGTGTTCGTCATGATGAGCATCAGGGTTTTGATCAAATCGTTCCTTTCCGTGAAAAACCAAGAAGTACATGCGAAAAGAATAAAAAGCAGTAACAAAAACACCCGCTAGCACGGCAAAATTAGCAAACCCAGCGCCAAAGAGATGGCTTTCATGAACAGCCTCAATGATGCTGTCTTTAGAATAAAAACCAGACAACAAAGGTGTTCCTATCAAGGCCAACGAGCCAACGAGTGAGGTAATCCAGGTGATGGGCATGTATTTACGCAAGCCACCCATCCACCGAATATCTTGGTTGTGATGAACACCCATGATCACAGAGCCCGCAGCAAGGAACAACAGAGCTTTAAAGAAAGCATGCGTCATCAAGTGAAACACTGCAACAGAATAAGCGGAAGCACCCAAGGCAACCGTCATATAGCCTAATTGTGACAAAGTCGAATAAGCAACCACGCGCTTAATATCGTTTTGAATGATACCGAGAAAGCCCATAAACAGCGCTGTGATTGAGCCAACAATCATAATGAAGCTGAGTGCGGTATCACTCAACTCAAACAGGGGTGACATGCGAGCCACCATAAAAATACCGGCAGTCACCATGGTCGCGGCATGAATCAGCGCAGAAATGGGTGTTGGACCTTCCATGGAGTCTGGCAACCATACATGCAGCGGGAACTGAGCGCTTTTACCCATTGCTCCAATGAAGAGGCAAATGCAAATAACGGTGATCAACATCCACGATGTACCAGGGAAACTGAGTTTTGCCAACTCCCCTGCTTTGCCAAAGACTTCGGCGTAGTTCAACGTACCAGCAAAGGCAGCAATCAAACCAATACCGAGAATAAATCCAAAATCACCAACACGGTTGACCAAGAAGGCTTTCATATTCGCAAAAATCGCGGTCGGTTTGTTGAACCAAAAACCAATCAGCAAGTACGAAACCAAGCCCACAGCTTCCCAGCCGAAGAACAACTGCAACATGTTGTTGCTCATAACGAGCATTAACATGGAGAATGTGAAAAGCGAGATGTAGCCGAAAAAGCGGTTATAGCCCTCATCCTCTTCCATATAGCCAATGGTGTAAATGTGCACCATCAACGATACAAACGTGACCACACACATCATCATGGCAGTGAGGCCATCAACCAGGAAGCCAATCTCCATCTTCAAGCCACCAACGACCATCCATGTATAAAGTGTTTCGTTAAAGCGAGCGCCATCATTAACAACGCTTTGCAGCGTCATAGCAGACAAAACAAAAGCCACCGCCACACCCAAGATGGTCAGCGAATGGCTAAGTTTTCGGCCAATCCAATTGCCACCTAAGGCAGTACCAAAAACACCAGCCAATACGGCACCCAACAGCGGTGCCAAGGGCACTGCCAAAAGGGTTGTTGCTGAAAGCGTTGCACTCATCGTTGTGATCTCTTTGATTCTTTTTATTTCGTTTTAACTTCTTGGCGTCGTTATAAATTTAATGACTACTAGCCTTTGAGCACATCTAATTCATCGACATTGATGCTAGATTTATTTCTGAATAAGAGCACCAAAATAGCTAACCCAATAGCGGACTCTGCAGCGGCCACCGTCAAAATAAAGAACACAAAAATTTGACCGTGCATATCGCCCAAGTAATGGGAGAACGCCACAAAATTAGTATTCACAGCCAATAGCATCAACTCAATAGCCATCAACAACACAATCAAATTCTTTCGGTTCAAAAAAATACCGATGATGGACAACGAAAAAAGCATCGCGCCAAGCACCAAAAAGTGCCACAAAGATAAGATCATGCTTTTTTCTCCACAACTGCTGCACCCTGGGCATCTGGTGTATCACTCACAATTTCAGGTGCGACTATCGGCAATGCCTTTTGGGTTACTTTCATTTTGATGACTTTCATACGGTCGCGAGCATTGACCCTGACTTGATCAGCTGGGTTCACGTATTTGCTGTCTTTGCGTTGGCGCAGGGTCAACGCAATGGCAGCAATGATGGCTACCAACAATATGACAGCCGCAATTTCAAGTGGGTATAAATAATGTGTGTATAAAAGCACACCCAAATCTTTGGTGTTCGAAACTTGCGCTAACTTGTCAGCATGGGGAACTATAGCGTTTACCATTTTCGGAACTTCGGTTCCACGGTAGTTTCCGATGAGTACCCAAGACATCTCAAGCGCAATGACGGCGCCAAAAACACCGATCAAAGGAAAGTTCTTCCAAAATCCAACCCTAATGCTGTCAATATTGACATCAAGCATCATCACAACAAACAAGAACAGAACCATGACCGCGCCTACGTAAACCAATACGAGTGCAATAGCTAAGAACTCTGCTTGTAGCAATACCCAAATACCCGCTGCCTGAAAAAATGCAAGTACCAAATAAAGCGCGGCATGCACGGGGTTGCGTGCAGTAATCACTCGAAATGCTGCAAACAGCATAAGCGCTGAAAATAAATAAAAAAGTCCTGTCTTAACGTCCATGAATATACTTTTTTAATAGGTCTTCAATTTAATAAAATTTAGCAACATCTCTAATTCAGCGGTACTAGCGGTATTTAGCATCAGCCGCACGATTTGCAGCAATTTCAGTTTCATATTTATCACCCACCGCAAGCAGCATTTCTTTTGTGAAATACAAATCGCCACGTTTTTCACCGTGGTACTCAAAAATGTGCGTCTCAACGATGGAATCAACCGGACAACTTTCTTCGCAAAAGCCGCAAAAAATACATTTGGTCAAGTCAATGTCATAACGGCTAGTCCGGCGACTTCCATCTTCACGCACATCTGATTCAATAGTGATAGCCATTGCTGGGCAGACTGCTTCACACAGTTTGCAAGCAATGCAACGCTCTTCACCGTTCTCATAACGGCGCAATGCATGAAGTCCACGAAAACGTGGGCTGAGTGGTGTTTTTTCCTCTGGAAATTGAACGGTAATTTTTCGACGGAACATGTATTTCCCCGTCAAAACCATACCTTTGAACAGCTCAACAAGCATGAAGCTAGAGAGAAAGTCCTTC
>JAYWCQ010000239.1:0-16575 GCA_043780435.1 Polaromonas sp. | reverse complement strand
CGGCAACAAAATTCAAATCGACACCAATTGGAATCGCTCGCTAGCCCTTTAAAATCGGGGCTTTGCGACTCTTTACGCTTGAGTTAAGCGGACACTAGTGAAAAAGTGTGCGTAAAAGTTTCTTAGGCTTCCTCGCAATGGCTGCTTTGCTTGGTACCGCTGTGGCGCAAACCTTTCCTGTTAAACCAGTCACCTTGATGGTGCCATACCCCACCGGGCGGCTTGTCTGATGTGATTGCTCGCAAAGTCAATGTACCGCTGGGCAAAGCCTTGGGTCAATCCGTGGTTGTTAAGAATTTAGGGGGGGGCCAGTGGCAGCATCGCGGCGCAAAAGGTATTGAATGCCCCCTCGGATGGCTATATGCTGTTTCAAGGCTCGCCCAATGAGTTGATTTTTGTGCCTTTGGCCATTTCATCGGCGAAATACAAGTCAGAAGATTTTCGCCAGATTCATCGCATCGCGTTGGCGCCCATGGCGATCCTTGCGCGTGCTGATTTACCGGCCAACAACGCCGACGAGTTGGCTGCTTATGCCATCAAAGCCGCCAAAGTCGGTAAATCTATGACGTATGGCAGCGTCGGTATCGGCTCTTTCTACCATTTACTGGGTGAACAAATGAGCAAAGTCATAGGCGCACCCATGCTGCACGTGCCGTACAAAGGTGGCGCGGACGTTTTTAAAGACATGATGGGCGGTCAAGTTGATATTTTCATCACGCCCTATGGCGCGCCACAGGTTGAATTAGCCAAGAGCGGCAAAATTAAATTTATTGCGGCAACGTCCCTAAGCCGTGGCCCACTGATGCCACAGTTGGCAAGCACCGCTGAGAGCAAAGCCCTCAAGTCGTTCACCGCCGAAATCGGTACCGGCTATTTCGTCAAGCGTGATACGCAAGAGCCTATCGTGCAAGCTTTGCATAAAGCGCTGCAAGCTGTGTTGGGCGACCAAGAATACATCACCAGTGCAGGCGCTTTGGGACAGGTGACGTCTCCTTTGCAAACCTTAGAAGTTGCCAACAAAGCCTTTGTTGACGAAACAGCGCAATACCGCGCGATTGGTAAATCCATCAAGCTACAACCGCAATAAGGTCAAAAACAGGCAATAAATCGTTGTAAATTACGTATTTTATGCCTAAGTCGCTATTAAAAACATAGCAATTTTTAGGATATTCCAGTCTTTTTAAGTCAAACGATCCAGCCAAGTGGTCACAACCAGCATAGCCAACAGCAGGGCGACGACCACAGGCATGATCACCGCCAACCCCGCCCAAGTCGCCAACACCCCAAACGCTGCGGGAATGACGGCAATCCCGATGTAGGCAAATATCATCTGCCGGCTGATGACTTTGCGAGCGACATCTTCCGGAAAACGGCGCGCGGTTTCGTGCATCAGGGACGGGAAGATGGGCGCACAGCCCAAACCCATCAGCACCAAGCCCGCCAATGACGCATCACCCACCCAGCCATGCGCTGCAAACAGAGCCGCGCCCAGGGCTGCCACGCAAATGCCCAATTGCACCAGCTTGCGGTTGCCCAGCCAGTTGGCAACCAGCCCCACGGCAAACCGCCCCACGGTGATAGCGCCAAAATACACAGAAACCCACACGCCGGCTTGGGCAAGTGGCATGCCTCGGTCGGTCGCCAAAATGCTGGCGGCCCACAAGCCCGTGCCCATTTCAGCCGATACGTAGAGGAAAAAGCAGGTCGGCGCCAGCCACAGCGCCTGCGGATTGAGTGGTTTAAACAGGGTTGTGGCGCTCTCGGCGTTTGCATCTTCAGTGTGGGTGGCTTTCTCACGCGCCCACAAAGCCAGCGTCAAAAATAGCGCCACCGCCAAAGCCACCTGCATCAGCCCAATGGTGCGCGTGCCCAAAGTCCAGCCCGCAGGGTTTGCCACGGCCCAGCTCATGATCAGCGGCCCCAGCGTCGCGCCTACGCCCCAAAAGCCGTGCAGCCAATTCATATGCCGCGACGAATAATGCGACGCCACAAAGTGGTTCAAACTCGTGTCCACCGCCCCCGCGCCTATGCCCATAGGAATGCTCAGCGCCACCAGCCATGCAAACGAGGGTGCGTAACCATAGCCCACCAGTGCCAAAGCCGTCATCAAACAACTAGCGGCAACCACCGCACCCGTGCCCACGCGCTTCACAATCGCGCCCGCAAAATAGCTAGAAACAGCCGCGCAAACCGTACCCACCAGCGTAAAAACCCCCACAGCCGCCAGCGGCTGCCCCATATCCACCCGAACAGCCGGCCAAGCCACGCCCATGACGCCATCAGGTAAGCCTAGGCTGATGAAAGACACGTAGATGATGCCTAGCAGTAGTAAATGTGCCAATGGGTGCACTTTTTTAGATTAAATGTGGCTATAGCCAGCGTATTTGTTGGTTTAAATGCTATGAAAATTAGAGTAAAAATAAGATTTAAAAACGTTCTTAATGCCTTGTGTATCAATATCCACCAAACAGAGTGTCTAGTGCGTCCTGAATGAGCGCTTGGTGTTGCGAGATATTTGCCACGGGCTGGCGCAGCTCCGTGTCTGGCACAGCGCCAAGTGCCGCGGTGTTCAATATCACTTGGTTTCCTTGCACCTGAATTTCGGGGTTGAGGTCGCGTACCGCACCGCTAAACTTAGCAACAGCGTGCAAGGGGATGACCACCCGCGTTCCAACTTCGATAAATGTGTTTTGCACATCTAAAAAATAGGGAATACTGTTGCGCTCATGGGGGTCTGGATTGGTATAAACATCAAATCGAGCCATCTTTCAAGCGGCTTTCTGTGCAGCTTCAATGGACTTACCTTCACCCAAGCTGTGCCCAAAGCTGCGATATTTAGCCAGCGGTAGCCCTTCGCGTTGAATTCGCTCGTTGTAGGCGGCAAAGGCATCCTTGTTGTCATCACGCCACTTTTCCCAATAGCGCCGCTTCACCTCATCAGCCAACAATGTGTCAACAGTTTGGGAAATATTCATACCCATTTCTTTGGCTGCTTCCAGCACACTGGCGTTAAGCGACAAATTGGTCGCCTTTTTGGGGGCATTTTCAAAACGAAGCATAGGTTATTCCTTGGGTTTGCATGCTTGAATTATATGCGCATGAAGTGTGCGCATGAGATTCGTTGTCAAACCCGCACAACCCGACCCGGATTCATGATGTTTTGCGGATCCAGCGCCCGTTTAATCGTTCGCATCAATTCAATTGCCACAGGCGATTTGTAATCTGGCAGTTTCTCAACTTTCAGGCTGCCGATGCCGTGTTCGGCGGAGATGGAGCCTTGGAACTGCATGACCATGTCGAAAACCAGTGCGTTCACGCCCGGTTCTTGGGTTTCTAAGAACGCGGCTTGGTCTGCGCCTTCGGGGGCTTGCACGTTGTAGTGCAGGTTGCCGTCGCCCAAGTGGCCGTAGTTGACCAAGCGCGCGCCGGGGAAGGCTTGTTCGAGTTTTGCGTCGGTCTCAAGGACGAACTCGGGGATGCTGGAAACGGGAATCGAGATGTCGTGCTTGATGTTCAGCCCCTCTTGCGCCTGCGCCAGTGGAATGCTCTCGCGGATGTGCCACAGCTGTTTGGCCTGCGTCATGTTTTCGGCAACCACCGCGTCTAGCACGCAGCCTTCTTCCATGGCTGCTTCTAGCAAGCGCTCAAATTGCTCGCGGGCATGGGCTTCAGATTCATGGTCGGAATTCTCCAAAACCACGCAGTAGGGCGCATCAGGCATACCCAAAAAAGGCACACGCTGCTGGGGGAAATGCTTGCCTACAAGTGATAGTGCAAACTGCCCCATGACCTCAAACCCCGTCAAACCAGCATTCAAATATTTGTGCGCTAATCCCAGCAGCGTCACTGCTGCATCCATCGACGGCAAGGCTGCAAAGGCGGTGAGCTTGGCTGCGGGCAGGGGGTACATCTTCATGGTCGCGCCGGTGATGATGCCCAGCGTGCCTTCCGCGCCAATGAACAAATCGCGCAGGTCGTAACCCGTGTTGTCTTTGCGCAGGCCGGAGAGGCCGCTCCAGATATCGCCCTGCGCCGTCACCACTTCCAGCCCCATGCACAGCTCACGCGTATTGCCAAATCGAACGACTTGTGTACCACCCGCGTTGGTGCCCAGGTTGCCGCCTATGGTGCAACTGCCTTGCGAACCCAAACTGAGCGGGAACAAATACCCCGCATCAAAACAAGCCTGCTGCACATTTTGCAGCACACAGCCCGCGTCCAGCGTGATGGTGCCGTTGCCAGCGTCCAGCTTGCGCACGCTGTTCATGCGCTGCAGGCTGAGCACGATTTGCGTGCCCGACGCATCCGGCGTTGAGCCGACGACCATACCGGTATTGCCACCTTGCGGCACGATGCTGACACCCGGCGTTGCGGCGCAGGCTTTGACGATGGCTGCGACTTGCTCGGTTGAGTTCGGGCGCACGACAGCCAAAGCCACCCCACGCTCACGCCCCCGCCAGTCGCGCACGTATTGAACGAGGTCGTTGCTGTCGGATTCGATCAGGACGTGGGCGGGGCCGACGATGCTGCTTAGTTGCTCTAAAAGTGAGTTAAATGTGATTGAAGTCATGTTAAAAACTTAAAAATTTTGGATAACGAGAGATTTGACTCCGCTTATAGACCAAGCGGCAAATTACGGGCGTCAAAACCCATGGACTGCATTTCTCTGCGGAAATGCGTCATCGCCAAAGGGAAAGCTTGCGCTACTAATACGTATTGAAACAACTCTTGTTTTATCAAGGGCAAAACCACTTTCTCAGTCACATTGAGAGGAAACTCAAACTTGGCTTCATAATTTGCTTTAAATTCAGCAACTTGGTTTTTATCATCGGTTTTGGACGCTTTTGCGATTAAACCAATTTTTACAAAGGCTTGGAGCGGTAATGAAGTGTTTTGAGGCGAGCCAGTTCCAACTTCCATCGTCTGAGCTAGCTCAATATTCCAAGGTTCTTGCCCTGTAGAGACGGCATTGTTTTCGCCGTGAAAACTTGTTGCCCTGAAGGACACCAGTTTAGGGCGTGGGCTTGTTACTTCCATTTCTTTGTCTCTTCTTGATCAGCTTTGTACGTGTATACGATAGAAGGTATTACAACAGCGGTTCGATACTCTGACATCACCACAACATTTGTTGTACGAGAGGTCAGACTAGAGCTGATTTCCATAGGGTCGGTAGCTGGTTTGGCACGGACAAATTCAGTCTTCATGCCCTTTACATCAACCAGATCCCAAAACGTAGCTTCGTTATGGCTAACCAGCCGCAGCAACGTGTCCATAGCCTCTGAATGCGCCACATCGTCGTTTTCGTACTTGCTGAAAGCCACCGGGCCACCGCCAAACAACCTGGCGGCCTGGCCTTGCGTTATGTTGAATTTGTCACGCAAAGCACGAATCTCGTTTCCAGTGAGCAGACCATCCACAGACTTGCGGAATGCCAAAACTGCACGTTTATTGGCACGGCTTTCTTCCAGACCCGCAGACTCCGATGTACAAGTATCACAGGTTGTGAAATACAAAGGCAGCAACTTTGACTGGCCGCGGTATTCATGTGCAACCATGTCGCAACCCGGTGTCACATGTCCTTCACCGCATATCGGACAAAGCGCTTTTGTTGCGTCATTATTTAAATTTTTCATTTCTCTCACCTCTGTTTCAACCTCAATCAACTCGATGTGTGGCAAGACACCATCAACACCAGTGCGCCAGTTTTGACTAGGGCGAATTTCAAAAAATAGTCAACCTGCATGTGCTTACGTGATGCTGCTATCCACTCGCTGCGGCGCAATACATAGGCATCACACGCAGCCCAGGCACGCGTACCGTCGGTACACCATTCCGAGTTGCGAAAATTTTGCGGTTTCAGTTCTTGCCGCCATTGCGCGACATCCTCCACATCCAAGCCTAATTCCGTTGCGTCAAATTCGCTTTTACGCGTCCAGAATCGAATCCCTCCCAATGCGACAGCCAACTGCTGAACCCGCGACAAATCGTAAAGCGGCCCACCAGCAATTTTCAGGCTGCTACCCACCAAGGGCAGATCGCTACTGTACTCTGAAACGATGTAGAAAGTTACCATGATGGTAATTTTAGGGTTTTTACTCGGGTTAATTGGGCGTCAAACAGCTTGATTTAAGTATTTAACTGTACGTTTAACCATTATTATCGCTGCTTTTCCCCCACACCCGGTCAATCGCAGCCTTCACCTTGGCTTCCATACGGCGGATAAGTTCGCGGTTAGCGGCAACCAGTGCCTGCTCGGCTTCGATTTCGTTGCTATGACTTGCAGGGTTTAGAGTAGAGCTGAAAAAGACATATTTTTACTATTATTTTGATAGCTGCTAAGTTAATAAATACGCCGGCTAGAGGTATAAATTTAAAATAATCATCCGAATTTTCAGGGTTCAAGTTAGCGCTCACCCATAGCGCCGTCTCTTCCAAGGTCAAGGTTTGCGAAGACTCTAATTCGGTTAATCTCTTCGCTGCCAACGCTAAGGCTTGGCTTTCTCGGTCAGGCTGATTTTTATTCATATCAATCTATTTCACATCAAACTTAGACAACTTCTTCTCCACAGCCACATTCTTCAACTGCACATACACCGGCAGGCCGTTTTTGTATTTCGGGTAGTCTTCACCCGCAATCAACGGGTTCAAATAGCGTTTGCATTTCTCGGTGATGCCGAAACCGTCTTTGCTGATGAAGTTGCGCGGCATGAATTTCTCCACGTTGGCGACTTTGGCAAGGTCGGCGACGCCGATTTTGTATTTGTACGGCACGTCGGAGATGCGTTCTACCGTGGGCATGACGGCGTTTTTGCCGGCGAGCGCCAGTTCAACGGCTTTTTGGCCGAGTTCGTAGGCTTGTTGCACGTCGGTTTTGGACGCAATGTGGCGCGCGGCGCGTTGCAAATAGTCGGCCACGGCCCAGTGGAATTTGTAGCCCAAGGCTTCTTTGACCATGTTGGCGACCACCGGTGCCGCACCGCCTAGTTGGGCGTGGCCAAAGGCGTCTTTGCTGCCTTGTTCGGCCAAAAACGTGCCGTCGGGGTGGTGACAGCCTTCGGACACGACCACGGTGCAGTAGCCGTGTTCTTTGACCAGTTTGTCCACGCGGGCGAGGAATTTCTTTTGATCAAACACGATTTCAGGGAACAAGATGACGACGGGGATGCCGTGGTCTTCGATCAAACCACCGGCTGCGGCAATCCAGCCGGCGTGGCGACCCATGACTTCCAAAACGAAGACTTTGGTGGAGGTTTTGCACATCGAGCGCACGTCAAAAGAGGCTTCCAGCGCCGACACGGCCACGTATTTGGCGACCGAGCCAAAGCCGGGGCAGCAGTCGGTGATGGGTAAATCGTTATCCACCGTTTTGGGCACGTGGATGGCTTGCAGCGGGTAGTTCATGGCTTGGGAGAGCTGGCTGACTTTGTAGCAGGTGTCCGCCGAATCGCCGCCGCCGTTGTAGAAAAAGTAGCCGATGTTGTGGGCTTTGAAGACGTCAATCAGGCGCTCGTATTCGACCTTGTTGGCTTCCAAAGACTTGAGCTTGAAGCGGCAGGAGCCGAACGCACCTGATGGCGTTTGGCGCAGGGCGGCGATGGCGCTGGCAGATTCTTTGCTGGTGTCGATCAAATCTTCCGTCAACGCACCGATGATGCCGTTGCGACCCGCAAAAACCTTGCCGATTTTGTCTTTGTGCAGGCGCGCGGTTTCAATCACGCCGCAAGCAGAGGCGTTGATGACGGAGGTGACGCCGCCAGATTGGGCGTAAAAGGCGTTCATTTTTTTGACTGAAGTTTTCGTGGGAGCCGTTTTTTTAGTAGCCATGAGAATCCTATATTTATGAGTTGAAATGAAAATTAAGAGCGGTTGATCAGACCTGGTGAATTTTTCTCCGTTCGCCCTGAGGTATCGAAGGGCAGCTCACTTGGGGACGCTTCGATACCTCAGCGCGAACGGGAAGAGTTCAAATTTCACTGGATCACACCGGTATGCGCTCCCAGCGCTGCCGCCATGGCCAGCGCGGCTTTGGCAGCCAGCAGCCGCTGGCGCACGTGCAGAGCGCAGGCGGTGAACAAAATCACGCACAGCACGACCTCGATCATCGCCAAATAATTGCTCGGTGCTTTGTCGCCCCAAGCACGCACCACGCCTTCGATGAAATACAACCAGACAAACAGGCTGACCCAGCGGTAGGTGAACATGCGATTTTTCAGCAGCCCCGCCAGCGGAATGCACAGCGGCAGCACTTTGAGGACCAAGAGCGAGCCGCCTGGTCGAATGGGCGCGAGCCACAGCTCCCACAGCAAACCCAGCACAATCAGGCCGAGCAAGCTGCCGACAGCGGCTATGCGCGTCAACGTCACGTATTTAGGGGGGGAGGCGGTTAAAAGTTGTGGTGAGGACATAACAGAATAGGAGAAATGGGGCTTAAGTGTGACTTTAGTGTGGCTAAATACGACAAAAATACGGCTGATAGAGTGGCATGATAGCGGGCATGCAGAATTTCAAAGCTTCTTACCGACAGTTCATGGAAGATTTTATGCGCGATGCGCTCAATTTCCCGTGGAAAAACACGGCTTTGACACTGCGCGAGCGCTTTAAAGAAGACCATTTGGGGCTGACGGCCAGCAGTTTGACCTTCACCACCATCATCTCCATCGTGCCGCTTTTCACCGTGGCGCTGGCGATATTCAGCGTTTTCCCGATGTTTGCGAAGCTGCAAATCGGTTTGCAGCAGCTGCTGGTGGACAGTTTGATTCCAGACAACATTGCCCGCCAAGTACTCAGCTATTTGGGGCAATTTGCCACCCAAGCCAGCAAAATCGGCTGGGTGGGAGCGGTGGCATTTTTAGTGTCTGCGTTGATGATGATTTTGACGATTGATGGCAAGCTGAATGACATTTGGCGCGTGCGCACGACGCGGCACCTGGCGCGGCGCATCATTGTGTATTGGACGTTGCTCACGCTGGGGCCGCTGCTGATGGGTTTGAGTTTGTCGTTCAGCTCGTATGTGATGTCGGCCTCCAAAGGCTGGGTGTCTGTGCTGCCGGGCGGGGTGAAAGTGCTGTTGGACGTGGTGGAATTCATCGTCATCGCCACCAGCCTAGCCGCCATGTACCGCTTTGTACCTAATACGCGGGTGCGCTGGACGCATGCGCTGTTGGGCGGCTTGTTCACTGCCATGGGTTTAGAGCTGGCCAAGCGCGTTTTGGCGTGGTATTTGGCCAAAGTACCCACCTTTTCAGCCGTTTATGGTGCGTTTGCCACCGTGCCGATTTTGCTGATTTGGATTTATGTGGCTTGGGTGGTTGTGCTTTTGGGGGCAGTTGTCGCCGCTTACCTGCCCAGTTTGCAAGGCGGCATCTCGCGGCGCGGCGATACGCCAGGCTGGAACTTTCAGCTGGCTCTGGAGATACTGCAAGTTTTGGCAAAAAAAGGAAACGGCGACAACTTTAATACAAGCTTAGACGCCATATCCAAAGAACTCCGCGTGGACGACCTGCAGCTAGAGTCACCTCTGCAAACGCTGATGAGCTTGGATTGGATTGGTATATTGGACGAAGACATCCAAGGGCAGGGCGGCCGCTACGTCCTACTCGTCAACCCAGCCACAACCTTGCTTGCACCGCTGGGTGAGCGCTTGTTGTTGCCGAAGCAATATTCCACCCAGAAACTATGGCATAAAAATAATTGGTCGCAGATGCACATGTCTGAGGTTCTATAAATGACTCTAGCAGGCGTATTTGTTGCCTAAGATGCTATGAAAAATATAGCATATTTGCGTTCGAATATGTGCGCACCATCAAGGTGAAGTTTTCGGAAATTCACTCGTTTTTGGCATGATTGCAGAATGGTCATTCGCTTGGCCGGGCAGTGGCATGGAAGCAGACTGGTCGGTTTTGCTAACGTCGGATTTCTCTTTTGACGTTGTTGCAGCGGCTTCCGCGGTTGGCCCTGCGGGAGTCGTGCCAGCGGGGCTGACGGGCGTGGTGGAAGTTACGGTTTCTGAAATCGTAGGATTTTTTGGGGTTGTTAAGTTCTCATTTTTGCAGCCAATTAGCAAAACGGTCGCTATTGTTGCAGCAAGCAAGATGTTTGATTTTTTCATGGGTAATTCCAGTCTGTTTTATAAAAAGCAATTAATGTTTTTGATATTGATCAAATACCAGCTTGCCCACTATGGCTGAGACAGCGCTAACTAAACTGCCCCAAAAAATATCTACCAATGCCAGTTTCAAAGGGTAGTTTTTAAGCGTGGCAAGATTGGTTAAATCGTAGGTGGCGTAAGTAAAAAAACCAAACAGGGTTGCCAACAGCGCCGTTTGTTGCCATCCTGCATTGGCGGCTTCTGGCAAAATGGTAAAAACCATCAAACCAACTGGAAACAGCGCATAAAAGCATATGGCAGCTGCGATGTTGGGTTTTTCAGCCATCAAATGGCCAATGCCCTGTTGGTACATGGGTTTAGCGATTAAACCTAGCCAAATCAAGTCAATAACGACCATCACTGCAGCGGTACTTAAGTAGGCGGCTAGTAATTTTGACATATATTTAAAATATCAATGCATTATCTATTTAATGTTTATTTAATTGAGATATTAAATAATATTATTTATATATTTTTTATAATATCATGATCGCCCATGTTGACAGGCTTACCCATGACAATGGAAGCGGCTATCGAAAACAAGCGTATTGTTTTGCTGTGTGGCGCATCCCAATATTCTGCGGCATTCGGGATGAACTTTAACAGCGCCAAGTTGGGCGAATCTGGACCGTCTGGAAACCAAGGTTTTGCAAATACTGTCCACAAGCGATGAATATCTCCGCTGTTTTTGTGAATTTCTCCGCGACCAGACAAAGACACGTAGGTGCCATTGGAAGAGTCTGAAAACGCTAAGTTTGCGGTGCTTAAATTGGCCGTTTTGGATGTGTTGAGCTCTGTAAAAAACCAAATGGCACCTTCACTGTCCATTTCTAGCGGTGACATGGGCTTGCTGTCCATTGAGTCTGATTCGTTTAAAGATGTCAACATAGCCACAGACATGTCTTCAATGAGTTCACCTAATTTGACTTGTTCTGGCGTGCTTTGTGCGTGTATTTTCATGGCTAATTTTGATGTGTTTCAGTAAGTTTTGAAACTCAATTATCTCAAGTATTCAGGCCTCTTGATGTCAGCCATGCTGACGCATCTGTGTAGGACAACAGCTTTTCAGTCTTGGTATTAGTATTAGTTATGAGTATTGGCTTTTGGCTGTTGGTTATTGGTATTTTTAGGCCTGCTATTTTCTTGGTTGCGTTTGATATCGCACAGACTCGCCTGACTAAAGAGTTGTATAACCATGTTTTTGAGGGGTACTTTATGACCACTATCCGCACAGGCCAAGCACCGGCGCCATTAGATCGGGCTAAGTTCAGCGAACGATTTTTAGGGGTCTATGTCGATCCTGCGTTTCGCGCTGAAGATGAAGCCATTTCTCGCCTCGAAGAAATTGCTTGGCAGGCTTATATCGAAGGTCGTAAAACGCCTTTTACGCAAAAAGCAGGGCCGGGTTATGCCAACCCCGACTACGATTTGTCAATAGAATGGATAGCCACCAAAAAACGGATTGACGATGCGCAAGTGGCTTGGGCAGATGCTGCTGGCAAGTCTAAAGTTTTGCTCATTTGCGGTAGCGCACGGAATGATGGTACCTGTCCGGGCGAAATATCCAAGACCTTCAGATTGCTTGAGTTGGCACGTGAGGTTTTGCTGCAGGCGGAGATCACGCCTGACGTGCTTGACCTGAGCCTGCTGACCTCTGAATATGATTTGAACATTCACCCCTGCAAAGGCTGCGCTTCTACCGCCATGCCGCTGTGCCATTGGCCGTGCAGCTGCTACCCCAACCATGCCCAAAGACAAACCAACGACTGGATGGCTGAGATTTACGAGCGCTGGACGGCGGCACACGCTGTCATCATTTTTACCCCCGTTTATTGGTACCAAAGCCCCAGCCCGCTCAAACTGATGATCGACCGCTTGGTCTGCGCCGATGGTGGCAACGCTGATCCGACTGCCACAGGCGGTAAAGATCCTGCTAAAGCCAAAGCCTTGGAAATGGCCGGTTGGGATTACCCCAAGCACTTGGCTGGCCGTGTCTACGGACTGGTCGTGCATGGTGACGTGGCGGGTGTTGAGGGGTCAAGACGTGCTTTGTCCGATTGGCTGGATTGGATGGGTTTGATCGACGCCGGTACGCAAGCGCGGCTGGACCGCTACATAGGCTATTACGAGCCGTATGCCACCAGCCACGAGGCACTCGACAAAGACAAAGCCGTGCAAGATGAGGTGCGAAATGTGGCGCATGCAGTGGTTAAAGCGGTGGCTGAGTTGCGTTCGGGCAGGTTACAAGCTTCGCAGCCAAGCTTGTCGCGTCCTAGACCCAAGTAGACTGAAATCCAACGGTTAAATATATGCCGAGCTATCTTTCAAAGCATCATCTTGACATCTAAATGTTGACACAGCTTCCGCATCCGTGCGGTACATGCGCAAAAGTGGCCATTCTTCGTCTTTGCTGGGGAGTTCTTTGGCAGCTATCAAAATGCGCTCTACGGGTAGCTTGATGCCACTGATGTGCAGGGTGATGCCGCGCTCTAAGAGCATGTGGCGAACTTGGCTGAAGACTTCTAGACCCGTGGCGTCGATGCGGTTGATGGGTTGGGCGAAGAGGCAAACGTGTTGGGTATGTGGATATGTTGTCAGATGCGCCAAAATCGCACGCTCAAACTCGCTGGCAGAGGCAAAATCTAGCTCGGCATCCATGCGCAGAGCGTATAAATTGTGCCCCAAAGTGGGCAGATGCCACAAATGGCGGTCGCGCAGGCTGCCGTCAGAATGCAAGCCCACTTCAATGATGCGTGGGTGCAAGCGCAGGTACAAAAAGTGCCCCAAACCCATGATCAAACCAGTGATGATGCCCCAATACAGTTTCGGTGCGCTGAGTGCGGTGACGACAAAGGTCGCCAAAGCGCTGACGGTTTCCATTTTCGACACATGCCACAAGCGGGCAAAATTTTTGGGAACTATCAGGCTGTAGATCGCCGCCACGACGACCGCTGCTAATACCGACTGCGGCACGTGGTGCAAAACGGGCGTTAAAAACAGCAAGGTCAACATCACCACCAGCACGCCGACCACACTGGCCCAAGCGGTTTTAGCACCAGCATAGAGATTCAAGGCAGAGCGCGAAAATGACGAACTGGTGGGGAAGGCGCCGCTCAAGCCGGAGGCGATTTTTGCCAATCCTTGGCCGATCAAGTCTTGGTTTTGATTCCATTGTTGGCCGCCTTTTTGGCTTTCCACCTTGGCGCTGGAGGCTGTTTCAATGAAGCTGACCAGGGTGATCGTCAACACTGGCAGCAGTAGCTGGCCAAACGCGTCCAAGGACAACATGCTGGGCACATACAGCGATGGCAAGCCGGCAGGCAATGCGCCCACCACCGCGCCGCCGCCGCTCTCAAAGCCCGTGCTGTAGCTGATGAATGAAGCCGCCAGCATCAGCAGTACAACCGCCGGCAAGCGTGGCACAAACCGTTTGGCTAAGAGTAAAAATACCAAGCTGACCAGGCCAAACACAGCGGCAGTATGCTGAAACACAGGTATTTGCTGGTGCGACAGCTGCGTCCACAGCTGCGTCATCATGCTGTAAAAATTACCTTTGAAACCGAGCATGGCGGGGAGCTGCGACGTCAAAATCAACAGCGCCGCCGCCTGCGTGAACCCCATTAAAACGGGCGCGCTGATGATGTTCAGCAACCAGCCAAAGCGAGCAAAGCCCAGCAGCAATTGCGCCATACCCGTCAGCAGCGCCAGCCAAACCGCCAAATTCACCCATTCCGCACTCCCCGGCTGCGCCAAACCCGTCAAAGCCGAGCCAACCATCAAGGCGGTCAACGCCGTCGGGCCGACCGAGAGCCGAGATGACGCGCTCCACATGGCCGCCACCAGCGCAGGCAACAAAGCCGCATAAATCCCCGTGACCAAAGGCATGCCCGCTACCGCTGCGTAGGCTACGGCCTGTGGAATGATCATCAAACCCACGGTCACACCGGCTGACAGTTCGCCTTTGAGCAGCGGGAATGTCAGCCTTGGCCAAGCGAGAAAGGGGAAAAGCTTAAGAAGTTTTGCAAAATTTTGCATTAATTTATATGCTAATGCATATTTAGTATGTTGCTTAAGCCAATTTGAAAATACTTTTTAAATCTATTTCCACAGCAAATCGCCCAAAAACCGCCCTGGTAACAAGGTGAAAAGGCCTGCGACAAGACAGGTACTGATGTAAAGACTGATCATGCTTTTTCAGTGGCCGATGATAATGCCTTGCGCTAAAAAAAGGAATGCGCCAAAGAGCGTAAACATGACCAGCCGCGCCCACATGGCGAATGGGTCGATGACGGTGGCGGCGATGGCTACCGTCATGTGGGTGGCGATGAGGGGTGTTAGGTTGCTTAAAATTTAAGCGGGAAGGGAATTCTGTAGCAAAAGAAGCGGTGCCAAAAAATCCTTCAACGCCATCAACACGCCATCTGGTGCTTCCGTCATCATTTGATGACCTGCCTCAAGGGTGACAACTTTGACATTTTTTTGGCATGTTTTGGCTGCATCAATCAAGGTTTTGGTGGCCTTTGAAAGAGCCATTTGGTCAGACTTGCCTACTATAAAAAGCATAGCAGATTTGGCAAATAATACGCTGGCCAGACCATTTTTATACTCATTGCAGGCGGTAAAGCCGGTAAAAAATAGGTTAAAGGCTGAATTGCTGGCCTGCACGCGGCGCATCAGCGCTTTGGAGCTGCCATACAGCCAGGTGCCCGGACCGAGTGAGGAGGGCGGCGGCGCAAGCATGCTGTGCGAGAAGGTGTTGACCATGTCGATGGCTTTGAGCGGCTGGTTCAACGATGTTTCTAGCAAAGCAGGTGAAACTGGCAGGGGGAACGCTGTGCCTAACAGCGCCAAATGGGTGATCCGGTCTGGCACACGAGCGGCGGCTTCTAGCCCGATCAGCGAGCCAAAGCTGTGACCGACCAGCGCAGCGGTTGTGACGCCCGCAGCATCTAAGAGCGCGATAACGAAGTCTGCCGCAGCTTCAACCGATAAGCACGGTGCCATGTCTCGGTTAGCTCCCGCGCTTTTGGCATGACCGGGCAAATCGACTGCTAACACGTTGAAACCGTGGTTCGCAAGGTAGCGGGTTTGCAGAATCCAGACGCTGTGGTCGTTCAGCACGCCGTGGATGAAGACGATGGTCGGCTTCGCCGTATCGAAGGCTTTACCGCCGGTGTAGCAGTAGGTGGGGTTGCCGAGTACGGTGAAGTACATAAATTAGCTTGCTAAATATGACATCCGTTCGCCCTGAGGTATCGAAGGGTTCTCTCAGTCGGGGACGCTTCGATACCTCAGCGCGAACGGTGAAATCAGGCCGCCAAAGCCGCAAAAGCCCGCGCGGTGATCTCGTCCACGCCGCCCGTGCCGCTGATGGCGCGGTATTTTGGGGCAGCTGCTGGGTCAGACTTCGCCCAATTCGCGTAGTATTCCACTAGTGGGCGGGTTTGCGCGCTGTACACAGTGAGTCGGTTGTTAACGGTGTCTTCTTTGTCGTCATCGCGCTGCACCAAAGGCTCGCCGGTCACGTCATCCACATTTGCCACTTTAGGCGGGTTGAATTTGACATGGTAAGTGCGGCCTGAGGCAGGGTGCGAGCGGCGGCCGCTCATGCGTTCGATGATGGCGTCAAACGGCACGTCGATTTCTAAAACATAGTCCAACTTCACGCCAGCGGCCTTCATCGCGTCGGCTTGCGGAATGGTGCGTGGGAAGCCGTCAAACAAGAAACCCTTGGCACAATCGGGCTGAGCGATGCGCTCTTTGACGAGGTTGATGATCAACTCATCGCTCACCAAAGCGCCAGAATCCATGACTTTTTTCAGCTCCAAGCCCAGCGGTGAACCCGCTTTGACGGCAGCGCGCAGCATGTCGCCCGTTGAAATTTGTGGAATGCTGTATTTTTGGCAAATAAATGTGGCTTGCGTGCCCTTACCCGCGCCTGGTGCGCCTAATAAAATCAGTCTCATTAACGTGTCCCTTATTTTTAATACTAACTAAGCTAGAGAATAGCATGCAAAAGCTGTGTTTTCGCTGACAAAGTTGGTTATGGCTGAGGTACAGCGCGATACCAAGTTCTGACCCGCTCCAAATCTTCCTGCGTATCCACCCCCGGCCCAGGCGCTTGCGCTGTCACATGTACCGCAATGCGGTAGCCGTGCCACATGGCGCGCATCTGCTCTAGTGCTTCGCAAACTTCAATATCTGCCTGTGGCAACTTGGGGAATTGCTTTAAAAAGCCAACGCGGTAGGCGTAAATGCCGATGTGGCGGAGCGGTTTGGGCGAGAGCGGCAGTTGCGGCAAACCGGCTGTAGAGCCATCGCGCCACCAACCAATCGGCGCGCGGCTGAAGTACATCGCCAAATTATTCGCATCGGTCACGACTTTGACGACGTTCGGGTTGCGAAATTCTTCCAATGAATCAATCACA
>JAYWCQ010000238.1:0-10186 GCA_043780435.1 Polaromonas sp. | reverse complement strand
CGGCTGTAAGGGTCGGTGAAGTAACCCCCGAGGTAAGGCTATAGGTGACAGATCAAACGTAGGCGTTGGTATCTCTCTCATGCTTATTCCTTTTTCATTCAATTTGCATGGAGTTTGCGGTTTGTGTGTGACAAGCTTATGTAGCTTTTATGGAGGTTTTATGACATTGAATGCGTTTTAAAAAACAAACCTTTGTACTGATACTTCCATATTTCAAATATAATTGAAATATGAAAGTATCAATCTCCCCAGTGATCACAGAAACACATGCTGTCAAATCCTTGGCCGCCTTGGCGCAAGCCCAGCGTTTGCGCGCTTTCAGAGCCCTGGTGGTAGCTGGAAGCGACGGTTTGACGCCCGGCGTGATGGCAGAACAGCTGGACATTGCCGCCAGCGCGCTCTCCTTCCACCTCAAAGAACTGGTGCATTCTGGTCTGGCCAGCTGCGAACCACGGGGCCGCAACCTGATTTACCGAGCCAATTTTGAGCACATGACCGCGCTTCTGGCCTACCTCACCGAGCATTGCTGCCAAGGACAAGTTTGCGCCGTGCCCGATGTAAGCCAATGGAGTACGTGTTAAAAGTTTGACAATTATGAACATCGCCGACGCCTTGAACCACGGCTGTATGTGCCGTACCTTGAATGTTGAGCAATTGCGCAAAGAGCTGGAGCGCGACCCCAGTTTGCAGGGCTTGGCCAGTGGCATCGTCACAGCGCAACCGCATTTGTTCTCCAACAGCGTGGTGTTTTTGTCCCAAAGCACCTACCAAGCCATCCAAAATGCCATCGCGGCGATTGAGCGGGTGATGCAACTGCCGGCCTACCAAGCCTTGGCACTCAAAAGCGCACCCGCCATCGCACAAACCTCCTTCGGCCCGCTGGGGGCGTTCATGGGCTACGACTTCCATGTGGACAGCAGCCAATCGCCACCCAAAGGCCCGCAGCTGATTGAAATCAACACCAACGCCGGTGGTGCCATGCTCAACGCCGCGTTGGCACGCGCCCACCGCGCCTGCTGCACGCCCATGGCGGCAGCCATGAACACCTATGTCAATTTGGATGCCTTGGAGCAGACATTTTTTGACATGTTCATGAGCGAATGGCGCTTGCAACGTGGCAATACTCCGTTGAAAACCGTCGCTATTGTCGACGATACCCCTGAAGCCCAATACCTCGCCCCCGAGTTCGCCCTGTGCCGTCAGATGTTTGAGCAGCGCGGCGTCACAGCCATCATCACCGACCCGCAAGCACTGCAGTGGCGTGATGGCCAACTCTGGCACCACAGCGCGTCCGGAGATACGGCAATTGACCTGGTCTACAACCGCCTGACCGACTTTGACCTGTCCGGCTCCACCCACCAAGCCCTGCACGATGCCTATGTGGCCGGCGATACCGTCGTCACCCCTCACCCCCACGCCCATGCGCTGCGCGCCAACAAACAGCATTTGATCACCCTGTCAGACGACGCATGGCTCGGCAACTGGGGCGTTTCCAGCGCAGATCGCGCCCTCCTGTCTGGCAGCATCCCCGCCACCCAACGCGTCACCCGCGAACACGCCGATGCCCTGTGGGTGCAGCGTAAACAGCTCTTTTTCAAACCCGTGGCCGGCTACGCTAGCAAAGCCGCGTACCGAGGTGACAAGCTCACCAAGCGGGTGTGGGAAGAGATCTTGGCCGGCAACTGGGGCGACTTTATCGCCCAAGCGTTAGTGCCACCCGGCCAGCGCTTGGTCAATGTGGACGGCGTCGCCACCGACCTGAAGTTTGACATCCGCGCTTACACCTACGGTGGGCAGATCCAGTTGCTCGCCGCGCGCACCTACACCGGCCAAACCACCAACTTCCGCACGGAAGGCGGCGGTTTTTCACCCGTGGTGGTGATTCCGACTGACAACTCAGCCTTCGACAATTTGACATTCCATGATGATATCGACCTCGACTTCGACAAAACCAACATCTGCGCCTGCTCTAAAAACACAGCTGTTCGCTGAATTCACAGGCACCGCCGCCCTGCTATGCGCCGTCATCGGCTCGGGCATCATGGCGGACCGCCTGTGTGGCGGCAATGTGGGTCTGGCCCTGCTGGCCAACACGCTGGCGACTGTTTTTGCGCTGTACGTGCTGATTGAGACGCTGGGCCCCATCAGCGGCGCGCATTTCAACCCGCTGGTGACTTTGGTGCTGGCATGGGGTGAATACTCAAAAAATCGTTCAAATCGCTCAAAACCGCAAAATACAGGCTCAAATAGCACCCTAGCCGGCGTATTTATTGCCTATACTGCTATGTTATTTATAACATTCCAGTTACTTGGCGCAGTCACGGGTTCTTGGCTCGCCAACGCCATGTTTGAGCTACCTGTGCTGCAAACCAGCGCCCATCTGCGCGGCGGCTACGGGCAGTGGCTGGCTGAAGCGGTCGCCACAGCGGGTTTGATCGTCGTGATCTTGCGCTCAGGTGCTGCCAACGTCAACGCCAAAGCCAGCGCGCTGGTCGCTTGCTACATAGGCGCAGCCTATTGGTTCACCGCCAGCACCTCGTTTGCCAACCCTGCCGCCGTCATGGGGCGCATGTTCAGCGACAGTTTTGCGGGGATTGCACCGACCAGCGCGTTGGGTTTTGTTATCGCCCAAACGCTGGGGGCGGTCGCTGGCCTTGCCATCGCCCAGGGCCTGAACCACAAAAATATCAAGTCAAATCAACCACTTAGTTAAAATTTCAAAGATATAATCATGTCCATATTTATGCCTATAACCATCTACCATAACCCCAACTGCGGCACCTCACGCAACGTTCTGGCGCTGATTCGCAACTCGGGCGTTGAGCCCGAAGTCGTCGAGTACCTGAAAACTCCACCCGGCCGCGACAAGCTGCTTGAACTGGTCGCCCAGCTCGACATCCCCGTGCGCGAACTGTTGCGTCAAAAAGGCACGCCGTATGACGAACTGCAGCTGGACAACCCCACTTTGACCAACGACGCGCTGATAGATGCCATGGTCGCACACCCGATATTGATGAACCGCCCCATCGTCGTCACGCCTTTGGGCACACGGTTATGCCGTCCTTCGGAAGCCGTACTGGACATCTTGCCGCAAGCGCAGCAAGGGGTTTTTAACAAAGAGGATGGTGAGCAGATCGTCAACGCGCAGGGAGAACGCGTTGCCAAAGCTTGATATGAGCGATTTGCCCAATATTGACGCGGCCCTGTTTGCCGTGCCTGCACAAGCGCAGTTGCAGGCAAACCCTGTGTCCACCCACCCGCCGCGCATTTTGCTGCTCTACGGCTCGCTGCGGGAGCGGTCATTCAGCCGCTTGCTGAGTGAAGAAGCGGCTCACTTGCTCACAGCCATGGGTGCCGAGACGCGCACCTTCGACCCACACGGTTTGCCGCTGGCCGATGATGTGCCGGAGACCCACCCCAAGGTCCAAGAGTTGCGCCAACTGGCCCAGTGGTCTGAAGGCATGGTCTGGTGCTCGCCCGAGCGGCATGGTGCCATGACCGGCATCATGAAAACCCAGATCGACTGGATTCCGCTCACGCAAGGGGCGGTGCGCCCGACCCAAGGCAAAACGCTGGCGTTGATGCAGGTCTGCGGCGGTTCGCAGTCGTTCAACGCTGTCAACCAATTGCGCGTTTTAGGACGCTGGATGCGCATGTTGACCATCCCCAACCAATCCTCCGTCGCCAAGGCGTTTTTGGAGTTTGACGACGCGGGGCGTATGAAACCATCTGCCTACTACGACCGGGTGGTGGACGTGATGGAAGAACTGGTCAAGTTCACCCTGCTCACCCGTGATGCATCGCCGTATTTGGTCGACCGCTACAGTGAGCGCAAGGAAAGCGCGCAAGAATTGATGAAACGGGTGAATCAAAACGCTATTTAATTCATAGCTACTTAGGCAATAAAAACGCCGGTTATAGTCATTTTTAACCATGTTATGGTACAGTAAAAGCAGGTTCACTTCTCAAATCAAATGGATTTGGACTGGACTTTGACGCGACATTGAGGCATGCTTGCTTCAGGAAGGATCAAACCCATGAAGCCAGATGCTCTTAGCCACCGTTCGGTGGAAATTGAACTCAAACTGGCGCTGCCCACATCACATCCGGCCAGTTTGGCCAAACGATTGACCCAAACGCCTGCTTTGGCGCGCCGCAAGGCGACGCACCAGCATTTACACAACGTCTATTACGACACACCTGAACAGATCTTGCGCCAGCAGCGTGTCGCCTTGCGCATCCGGCGCATCGGTAGCGAGGCCAAGCCGCAGTGGTTGCAGACCCTGAAGATGGGCGGCAGTAACGACTCGGCTTTGAGCCAGCGGGGCGAATGGGAAGCCCCCGTACCCAGCGCCGAGCTGGATGTGGCTACCCTTGAAAGCACACCGTGGTCGGGCATTGATCCAGACGGCACCGTTTTTCAGGCATTAGCGCCGTGCTTTGTGACAAGCTTTGAACGCACTAGCTGGTTGGTACGCAGGCGCGGCGGCAGCGTGGTCGAGGTGGCGCTGGATATCGGCCAGATTGTGGCCGGCGACAAGCAGACCCCAATTTGCGAACTGGAATTTGAGCTGAAAGCGGGCGAGGGCGAGCCAGCTGCTCTTTTCGAACTTGCACTGCAAATTGCACAGACTATCGCAGTGCTGCCGTTGACCATCAGCAAATCAGGGCGTGGCTATGCCTTGGCACAGGATGACTTGGACACGCCGCTGCGCGCCCAGCCTCCCAAGCTGTCTTCCAAACTGCCATTGTCTGAGACCGCAAGACGCGTGCTGCGTGAAGTGTTCTGCCAGTTCACCACCAACTTGAACGCGCTGCGCAACTCGGACGACCCTGAAGTGGTGCATCAAGCCCGGGTCGGTTGGCGACGCTTCCGAAGTGCATTGCGGCTATTCAAGCCTGTCTTTGCGGGGGATGAGTTGCCATCTTGGCAGGCACTGAAGGTGATGCTGAACTTCTTAGGTGAACTGCGTGACTTGGATGTCGCCCGCATCGACACGCTCCAGCCTCTGGCGGATGTCTATTCGGCAGGGGACGAGTATCGCGCAGAAGCTTGGCGGTCTATGAATCAGTCTCTGATACATGCAGCACAGCTGCAGCGCAAAGCAGTTCGGTACGCGCTACAGGATCCAGCAGTTGGTGCGAGCTTGCTGGAGATCACCCACTGGCTGGAGGACGCGCCCGCATTGTCAGCGCTGAAGGAGGCAGGAATGAAGCCAGATAAAAAGCTGCGCCCGTGGGCTAAGCGCCGCATAACAAAACTGCATAAACAATTCAAACTCGCCCTGAAGGACGCAAACACCTCGACTGCCACCGATGACGTCACCGTTCAGCACCAGGCGCGCATCCAGGCCAAGCAAATGCGCTACGGTATCGAAGCACTTGAATCCCTTTTACCGAAAAAGAGTGCGCAACACTGGCTGGATCAAGCTACCGGTATGCAAACGCGTATTGGAGCCACACGTGACCTTGTGCAAGCTGTCGCACTTGTCGCCAGACTGGAAGTTGACCGTGAACTGGTGGGGTTTTTACGCGGCGTCGCGGTTGGACGAATCAAGCCGCGATAAACACTAAAAGTTTGTGCGACGGCTCTGCAAGCGTACACGTTGCAAGGCAAAGAATTCGAGAATGCCCGCGATAAGGCAGGTGAAAATGACAGTCCAACGAAAGAATGAAAATTTGTGCAACATGGTGTCGGCGCTTAAGAATCGGAAATCATTTGTTTGGAACAATAGCCCCCTTATGTGACAGTTTCATGTCAAAGCGATTGTCTACGTAACCCTGTGCAAAACAACGACGCACGTACGCTCTGCTGTTGCACTTTCTTCGACTGCGCGTGTATGCTCTGCGATCATGCTGCCTCCTCTACCTGAACTAACCGCATTGGAACGCATCATCGAATTGGGTGCTGGCAAGCTGGAAACACGGGCTGCCTGTGAAGTCAAGATGCCCAAGGGTGACTCCTACCCGGTACATGTCATCGCATTGGGTAACCCCGACCCCAAAGTGCCCGCTGTAGGTTACTTCGGCGGGGTGCATGGGCTGGAGCGTATTGGTGCTGGCGTGGTGATTGCCTACCTGCAAAGTCTGGTCATGCGGCTGCAATGGGACAGCACCCTGCATAAGCAGCTTGAATCAGTCCGTCTGGTGTTCATGCCCATCGTCAACCCTGGCGGCATGGCGTTGGGTACACGCGCCAATCCGAATGGCGTGGACCTGATGCGCAACTCGCCGGTAGAGGCACGCGACTCGGTGCCCTTTCTGATCGGCGGACAACGTATCAGCGCTGGTTTGCCTTGGTATCGCGGTGCCAAGTCCAATGCCATGGAGATTGAAAATCAGGCGGTGTGTGAGGTGGTGGAAACCGAGCTGCTAAGCCGTGATTTCAGCGTGTCGGTGGATTGTCATTCGGGCTTTGGCTCCCGGGATCGCATCTGGTTTCCGTACGCGCACAGGCGTGCGCCCATCGCGCATTTGGCGGAGATGCATGCACTGAAAAGCATTTTTGTGCAGACCAACAGCCACCACCGCTACATCATAGAACCCCAAAGCATGCAGTATCTGGCACACGGCGACCTGTGGGACCATTTATACATGCAATCCTGCGCTCAGGAGCAACGCCTATTTTTGCCGCTCACCCTGGAAATGGGTTCCTGGTTATGGGTGAAGAAAAACCCGCGCCAGTTGTTCACGCGACACGGCATTTTCAATCCCTTGGTTGAGCATCGGCAGCAACGGGTGCTACGCCAGCACCAGTTGCTGCTGGACTTTTTGTCGCGGGCGGCCTGCGGACACGCACTATGGCTGCCAAAGCCTGACACCCGTGCCAGCCACCATGCGCAGGCACTGCAAGACTGGTACTGACACCCCATGCAAACCTGGCTACTACTTCGCGGTCTGACACGGGAAAGCCGGCACTGGGGGGATTTTCTCGGGCAGTTTCAGCAGGCGCTGCCTGATGCGCAGATCATGGCGCTGGATCTACCCGGCAATGGCCACCTGAATCAGCAGCGAAGCCCACTGCGAATTGAAGATATGGTGGCAGACTGCCGCGAACAGCTCGTGTCCCGCAACATCGCCCCGCCCTACAAGATTCTGGCCATGTCCATGGGTGCCATGGTTGCGGTGGCATGGTCAGACATGTACCCACGGGAGGTGACTGCTCAGGTGCTCATCAATACCAGCATGCGGCCATTTAGTCCGTTTTACCATCGCTTACTGCCTGCAAATTACGCCCTGTTGTTGCAACTGAGTCTGATGGGAGCTACGCCTGAGGCTTGGGAGCGCGCTGTGCTCCACCTGACAAGCAACCGACCACATGACGGTGTCTTACCGCTCTGGCTGGCACTGCGACATGAAAACCCCGTGTCACACAGCAACACAGCAAGACAACTGACCGCAGCTTCACGCTTTCATGCTCCCTTGGTCAAACCATCTGTCCCTACATTGCTACTGGCGAGTGAGCAAGATCATTTGGTCTCGGTTAATTGCTCAAAAAAATTGGCAAACTTTTGGCAATGCGATCTGCTTATTCACAATACTGCAGGGCATGACTTGCCTCTAGACGACGGAACTTGGGTGATCGCACAATTACGTGCTTGGATAACTGAAAGGCTTTGAAAATGAGTGTGTCCGATTTAACCGGGGACTGTATTTTTAACTCAGCAAGCTGTATTCACCACCACGCTCAAGCGCGCGTTTGTAGCCCGCTCTGTCGTGAATACGCTTTAGAAAAGCCATGATTTTTGGGTGATTTTCACCCAATCCACCACGCGCTGCTGCGGCTTCGAGCGGGAAGCTCATTTGGATATCTGCACCCGTTAAGCGTCCACCAGCTATCCAAGTAGATTTTTCTAGCTCAGATTCAACATAGTCCAAATGCGCTTTGATTTGCGGGTCAATAAAGCTTGCCTTGGTTTTTTTAGAAATGGCTTTCGCAATCGGCGTGGCAAAGAATGGCATGGCCGCTTTTTCAATGTGGTCAAACACCAGCTTCATCAACAGCGGCGACATGGCCGAACCTTCCGCAAAATGCAACCAGTAGGTGTAACGCAAGCGCGTCGGAGTCCCAATTTCTGGTGCGAGCTTGCTCTCAACATCATAGCGGTCAATCAAATACTCGATGATCGCGCCCGATTCAGCAATCGTGAGATCACCATCGGTGATGACGGGTGATTTACCCAACGGATGCACTTTCAAAAGTGATTTGGGCGCGAGCATCGTTTTGGGGTCACGCTGGTAGCGTTTGATTTCATAGTTCACACCCAGCTCTTCTAAAAGCCAAATAACACGCTGTGAGCGTGAGTTGTTGAGGTGGTGGACAATGATCATACTTCCCAAGTTCCCATGATAAATATCTAAGTTTTTAACGTATCCGCGATCCGCTGTGCGCAATTTTTCGCCTGCGCGGCGTCTTGCGCTTCCACCATCACGCGAACCAAGGGCTCGGTGCCGCTGGCACGAATCAGCACTCGGCCAGTGTTGCCCAACTCGACTTCGACAGATTTAGTTGCTGCCGCCAGTTGAGGGAGCTTTTGCAACTCGCTCCAACTTTGGCCTGCCTGTAAGCGCACGTTGATCAAGGTTTGCGGAAACAGTGTGACGTCACATAGCAATTCAGCCATCGTTTTACCGCTTCGCACGCAGGCTTGCAGCACCTGCAGCGCGCTGACAATGCCATCACCTGTGGTGTGTTTGTCCAGCGCCAGCAAGTGACCAGAGCCCTCGCCTCCTAAAATCCAGCCCCGCTTGTCGAGTTCTTCGAGCACGTAACGGTCGCCCACCTTGGCGCGAACAAACGCCACGCCTTTGGCTTTCAGGGCCAGTTCTATAGATAAATTGGTCATCAGCGTGCCGACAGCACCCGGCACATGCTCGTCTCGCCCCAAGCGCTCTGCCACCATCAGATACAGCACCTCGTCGCCATTAAACAGCCGCCCATTGGCATCGACAAACTGCAATCGATCTGCATCACCATCTAGTGCGATACCGTAGTCGGCTTGGTGCAACTTCACAGCGGCAATCAGCGCTTCAGGGTGGGTGGCACCCACTTCATGGTTGATGTTGAAGCCGTCGGGCACGCAACCTATGGAAATGACTTCTGCGCCCAACTCGTGGAAAACCTTAGGTGCAACTTGGTAAGCCGCGCCGTGTGCGCCGTCAACAACAATTTTCAAACCCTTGAGGGTCAAGTCATTGGCAAAGGTGCTTTTGCAAAACTCAATGTATCGGCCTGCTGCATCGTCCAAACGCCTGGCTTTGCCTAAATTTTCTGAGTCAACCCACTTTGGAGACTCTTCTAAAACAGCTTCAACGGCTAGTTCCCAAGCATCGTCTAGTTTGGTACCTTTGGCACTGAAAAATTTGATGCCGTTGTCGGCAAATGCGTTGTGGCTGGCGCTGATGACGACGCCTAGGCTAGCTCGCTGTGCACGCGTCAAATACGCTACGGCGGGTGTAGGAATCGGGCCGAGCAGTACCACGTCAACACCGGCAGAATTGAAACCAGATTCCAATGCGCTTTCCAGCATGTAGCCAGAGATGCGTGTGTCTTTACCAATCAGTACTGTGGGTCGTACCTCAGATTGCTTCAGTACGCGACCCACCGCATGCGCGAGTTTGAGCACAAAATCAGGTGTGATCGGGTGCTGCCCTACCGCGCCGCGAATGCCGTCTGTGCCGAAGTATTTTCTTGTCATGGTGTTTATGTTCTCTTCGAGTATATATAAATATGTAACTGAATTAAATTAAAACTTAAATTTAATTCGATTGTGTCATCGCCAGCACTTTCAACGCAGCCACGGTTTCACGCACATCATGCACCCGCACAATACTGGCGCCGTTTTGAACGGCTAGCACAACAGCCACGATGCTGGGCGGCATACGATCAGCCATGGCCAAACCCGTCACTGCGCCCAAAGAGGATTTACGCGACCAGCCTGACAACACAGGCAAGCCCAGTGCCAGCAGCTCACGCTGACGTGCCAGCAAAGCAAAGTTTTGTTCCACTGTTTTGCCGAACCCAATGCCAGGATCGATAGCTATACGCCTCAAATCAACACCTAGCCGGCATATATATTTCCTACGCTGCTCTAAAAATAATAGCACTTGTGAAACAACAGATGCTGCACCGCCCTGCATAGGTTCGGACTGCATCGATTGCGGCTCTTTGTGCATGTGCATCAAA
>JAYWCQ010000237.1:0-6244 GCA_043780435.1 Polaromonas sp. | reverse complement strand
GCCAGCTTGAATGGCACAATAAGCATACTTACTTAAATCACGTTAATTTTGAATTTTGGAGATTTTGTCATGTGTTTGTTGTCGAAAATACTAGGTACTATGGCTTTGATGGGTGGCTCGTTAGTAGCCACAGCCCAGTCTGGCTATCCAAATAAGCCGATCAAAATGATCATTCCCCTAGCGGCAGGCAGCGCGGTGGACAATGCCGCCCGCATTTTGACCGCCAAAATGTCACAAGGGCTGGGGCAAAACATCGTCATTGAAAACCAGGCCGGTTCTGCCGGTTTGATAGGTGCCGACCGCGTCGCCAAAGCTGCGCCAGACGGCTACACGATTGGCGGATTCAACGATAGCGTCTTGACCATGATTCCGCACATCTACCCGAAATCGACCTGGAATGCCTTGACCGATTTTGACCCGCTGTCACTCGCCGCCACCATCGAGTGGGGCTTGGTCGTCAAACCCGATTCGCCATACAAAACTGTGGCAGATTTCATCGCCGCAGCCAAGGCTGCTCCTGGTAAATTGAACTACGGCTCAGGCGGCAATGGCAGCCCACAACACATTGCCATGGCCTTGTTTGCCACACGCGCAGGTATCAACACTCAGCATGTGCCGTACAAAGGTGCGACCCCAGCTGCCGTGGCTGTGGCTGCGGGTGAAGTGGACGCCGCTTTTCAGGGCTTGGGCACCGTGACGTCTTTGATTCAAGGTGGCAAATTGCGCTTATTAGCCGTCTCCACCCACAAACGTTTGGCGCAATACCCGAATGTGCCCACGGTCGATGAGAGCGGCTTGAAAGACTTCTTCTTCAATTCCTGGTTTGCCATGGTCGTGCCCACGGGCACCCCCAAAGACATCGTCGACCGCCTCAATTCCGAAATGCGCAAAGCCCTAGCCGACCCAGAAACGCGCGACAAGCTCATCGCTATCGGTTTGACCCTGCGCGGCTCCAGCCCAGCAGAGCTAGGCAGTGCCACCAAAGACCAGTTCAACTTGTACAAAAAATTGATCGCTGACAATGGGATCAAGGCGGATTAAGGTCGTTGAATTTCAATTCGAAAGTCTGTTTGAACTTTTATTTACTATATTTTAAATAGCATCTTAGTCAATAAATACGCCGGCTAGGTGTCAATTAGAAGGGTAAAAACACTTCAGTGTATGTGCCCATGATGCGCGTCAGGCACATGCGGGTGCGTGTGCTGCAGGGGTTCATGGCGGTGCGGGTGGCTGTGCGGGCCGGTGGGCATGACGTCATGGGTGTGCAGGTGGTGCCCATCGGCGTACTGGGGGTCGTGGCTGTGGGCGTGTTCATGCTCCAAAACCTCATGTGTATGCGGGTGACCATGCGACTCTATCAGATGCAAAGCCACACCAGCCAGCATCAAAATGCCTGCAGCCAGTATGATCCAACCCATAGACCGGTCGCCAAAGGCAAATGCACCCATCGCACCAATAAACGGCGCAAACGCAAACACCGAGCCGGTGCGCGCTGCGCCAAAGGCACGCTGGGCCAAGAGGTAAAAGCGCAAACTCAGGCCATAACCCACCGCGCCCACCGCCAAAAGCGCCAAAGCAGCAGCCAAACCGGGCTTGGGTTCGGCAAACAACAAAGCCAGCAGGGTGGAGGCTGTTGCGCCCAAAGCGGATTTAACGGTTACCACTTGTGCAGGGTCACGCTCAGCCACGCCGCGCGACAAGGTGTTGTCCAAGCCCCATGCGGCCGTGGCGGCCAGAACGGCTAACAAACCCAGCAATTGTGTATTGCCGGCCAAGCCTTGGTCTGCCACCAAGGCAATGCCACCCGCCAGCAAAAGCATCATTGCCGTGACAACGCGTTTGTCCATGCTTTCGCCATACAAACGCCATGCTAGGACGACGGTGAAAAGCGCTTCCAAAGTCAGCATCAAAGACGCGCTGGTGCCGCTGGTGCGCTGTAAGCCCCACGCCAGCGCGACCGGGCCGATGACCGCGCCGAAGCCTGCCATGGCGAGTAATCTGGGTATGTCACTCCGCTGTAATTTTGCTTCTAATTCAACAGGTTGGCGCATCCACAGCGCCACAAAAGCAGCACCTGCATACAGCAAAGCAGCCGTTGAAAAAGCCCCCAAACCCTGCCCAAAGCGTTGCACCAGTGGCGTGCTCAAGCCGAACAGTGTGGCGGCCAAGAGTGCGAAAGCTCCGCCGCGCAAAGCAGGGCGGTTAACGTTATTGAGCAAGTTAGGGGGCTGAGTCATAGCTTATTTACCTGAGTGGTTAGCAGCGATAAAGTTACCAGAAGCCGTGAAGAACATGTACAAAGTTTCTTTTGTCTTGTCTTGCGCGGCTGCATCTTTGAAGCTAATCTTCCATTCTTTGCCTTTTTGACCATCGACCAGTGCTGTTTGGTCATGTTTGATGGTTTGCCAAGAAGCGGTTAATTTGCCGCTTTTGACCAAAGCGTCTCTGCGTTGGGTGGCGCAGCCAATCACAGTGCTTTCAGCCGCAGGCTTTGAGCCGTGAAAGTGGCAGCTGCTGTCTTCGCCCGCAAATGCGGCAGAAGTCATAGCAACGGCGGTAACGAATGTAGCGATAGTGAATAAATGTTTCATGGTTTTTCCTAAAAAATTAAATTAAATTAAATTAAATTAAATCAAAGAGTTATCGTCAATATAAACATGAGTTATCAAAGTTTATCTCTGTCGGTGGTGATGGATTTTTCAATATCCATGTCTTGATGCAAGTGCATATGCTCTTGTGCGGGAAACCTAAAGCCGTTTGGATCAGCATCATGCAAATAGCCGTGCAATTGCATGAGTAGCAAAAACACACCCGCATAAACCAGTGCCAGGTTGGCTGCAAAGCTAAAGCGTTTGAACGAAGGGCGATGTCGCCAAAACGCCAGCAAACCAACCATCACAGTCAGCGCCGCTATTTGGCCGATTTCAACACCCAAATTAAAGCTCAAAATACGCAGCAAAATGCCGGTGTTGTCGTCGCCCAAAGGCAGTTGTTGCAGGCGTGTTGATAAGCCAAAACCATGCAGTAGACCGAACCCAAACACCGCCCATAGCAAATTTGGCGACTTCATATCAAAGTACTTTTGAAACCCGCCATTGTTGTCAAAGCCTTTATAAATAACGCTGATGGCAATGATGGCGTCGACTAAGTAGTAGTTCCAAGTGATTTTGATAAAAGTAGCCAAAATCAAAGTGATGGCGTGCCCGATGGTGAACACGGTGACGAATTTTGCAACTTCCTTGAACGTGGTCAGAAAAAACACCACGCCAAAAAGAAACAGCAAATGGTCGTAACCCGTGAGCATATGGCTAGCCCCCAAGCCGATGTATCTCAGATAACCGCCAGACAGCATGCTTAGACGGTCAGCTTCTGAAATGCCATGCGCGAAGGCCAACAAAGGCAGACAACTTGCAAAAAGGATCAAAAACCAAAGTAAGGGTTTGTTTTTAAGCATAAATTATTGAATGATTTAGATGTGAAAAGACCTACAAACATAATCAAAAAGATATGTCGGAACTAAGAAAAATAGGGAAAGTCAGCCGTCTATACAGCCGTCTATATCTAGATAGAGGCTGACGAATCATCAAGCCCGCAGGCGTGGCGGCCTAAGCAGCCCAGCCAGCGTGGGTGAGGGACTAGGTTTGTGCAGGTGGGTCAAGGCGGAGACTGGTGGCAGTGAGGAGAAATCTGCCGTCATTGTCGGTATTAAACCAAGCGTTTGCAGGCCGCTGTCAGCATGCTGATGCTGAAGTCCTTCATTTGCGTCTTCAATATGTGCGGACTGGTCGTCGTGGTGATGGTGCGTTGCCTCTTGGCTATGCAACAAAGCGTGTTCAAAAGTCGCTGCCGATTTTCCAATGAAAATCGGACTCAGCATAGCCAAGCTTTGCCATAAAATGGCAAAAACTAAAAGCAGGGCCTGAAGAGTACGATTCATCAAAGGCATTAAGTGACAGTGCCGTGGTTCACATCACTTTAGCAATAGAAGCACAAACGTAATCGATATTTTTGCTGTTCAGCGCGGCCACGCACATGCGGCCGGAGTCGGTGCCATAGACGCCGAACTCGTTGCGCAGACGCACCATCTGGTCTTTGGACAGGCCGCTGTAGCTGAACATGCCGATCTGGGTGGTGATGAAGCTCATGTCCTGTTTGACGCCGGCGGCTTTGAGCTTTTCGACAAAGGCGCTGCGCATCGCTTTGATGCGGACGCGCATCTCGGCGAGTTCATCTTCCCATTGTTTGCGCCATTCAGGGCTGTTCAACACCGCTGCCACCACCGTGCCGCCATGCGTGGGCGGGTTGCTGTAGTTGGTGCGGATGGCGATTTTTAGCTGGCTCAAGACGCGGTCGGCCTCGGCTTTGTCGGTGCACAAAACGCTCAAAGCGCCCACGCGCTCGCCGTACAGGCTGAAGCTTTTGCTGAAAGAGGTGGAGACGAAGAACGTCAAACCGGCATCGACAAACTTCTGGATCACAGCGCCGTCTTCTTTCAAGCCGTAGCCAAAGCCCTGGTAGGCCATGTCGAGGAAGGGCACCAGGTTGTTGGTTTTGCAGATGGCGACGACTTGGTCCCACTGGGCAGCAGCGATGTCGTAACCGGTCGGGTTGTGGCAGCAGGCGTGCAAGAGGGCGATGGTGCCGGCGGGTGCAGCAGTCAAATCAGCCAGCATGCCGTCCACGTTCAAACCACGGGTGGTAGCGTCGTAATAACGGTAGGTTTCAACCTTGAAGCCGGCGTTGGTGAACAGGGCCTGGTGGTTTTCCCAGCTCGGGTCGCTGATCAGCACTTTCGCATTCGGGTTCAGCTTCTTCAAAAAATCAGCACCAATCTTCAAACCGCCGGTGCCGCCAATGGCTTGCACCGTGGTGACGCGGCCAATGCTGACTGGTTCGCTATCAGCGCCAAACACCAAGCCTTTGACAGCGGTGTCATACGCAGCGATACCGTCAATCGGCAAGTAACCGCGTGGTTTTGGTGCAGCGGCCATGGCTGCTTCGGCCGATTGCACGCATTTCAGCAAGGGCAGTTTGCCGTTGTCGTCAAAGTACACGCCCACGCCCAAGTTGACTTTGGCGGGGTTGGTGTCGGCGTTGAATTGTTCGTTCAAACCCAAAATCGGGTCACGTGGGGCCATTTCGACGGCGGAGAATAAAGACATGAGAGACCTTTGAATGGTAATAATCACAATGAATGTGTAATTTTACAGCTTAGAATACCGTCACATTTCGTCACAAAGAAACATGTGCAAATAGTGACCTAGTTGTCAAAAACTTCTTAAAAGGTGTCGAAATGCAACAAAAGCAGATGAAACAAGGGCGCAAACCATGTTAAAAAACACACACTTGCGGGTCGTGTTGATGATCTCGTTGGCTTTATTTGCGGCGCTGCACACCGCCCATGCGGCAGACCCCTATGCCTCAAACAATGGCCTGTACCCGCCTTATGACGCGAATGATCCTGCCACTCGGGTTTGGAAAGGGCCGTACCGCACGGCTAATTTTGATTACCCCGCTCAGGCTCCTAAAAACACTTGGCTAGCACAAACCAGCGGCATGCCGCTCACAGTCGCGACTGCGCCGGCCTACGTGAATGCCATGAAAAAATATGTGGAACCCAGCATGCGGGACATGATTGAAAAACCGAATGAATGGAACTCTAAAAAAGCGGGTTGGTACGACATGCCCTGGCAGGCTGAAGGTGATGCGACTGGGGGTCGCGAGGCGATTTTGGGCTCGTTTTCAGGTCAGGTGCTGCCGCCAGGCACCTTTGCCAACTTGAAAACGCCTTTGCAAAACTTCACCGTGGTGTACTACGACGCTTTGAGCGCGACCATGTTGAAGAAATTGTGGGCCAACCCGTTCAACCCGAGCCGGGCATCAGCCCAGTTCCCCGAGGGTGCCATGGTTATCAAAGCGGCGGCCGTGAGCGCTACGCCCGAAGAGTGGCCGGTTGTGGCGGGCTCAACCGTCTGGAATGTGTGGCGTCCGCCGATCGCCGATCTAAGCAACCCCGCCTCCCAGCCCAAGCTGCTGCCGGTGCGGGTGATGCAGTTTGACATCATCGTCAAAGACAGCAAAGCTTCGCCACAAACTGGTTGGGTCTTCAGCACCTTCGTCTACAACGCGGATGCTCCCGGTCAGGGCACCTGGGACAAATTGGTGCCTTTGGGTGCCATGTGGGGCAATGATCCGGACGTGGCGAGTCGATATCCGGCCAAACTGGCTTTGAAAGAGACCTGGA
>JAYWCQ010000236.1:0-25712 GCA_043780435.1 Polaromonas sp. | reverse complement strand
GTCTTCTGGAGTCATTCAGGTTCCGCGACCGAGTGTCCGCTACTGGTCGAAACCTGACGCTCAAAAACTTCTCCGAGTACCCGCTTCAGCCCGCTCAGGCGTCATTCACGCCACCTCCCAATACCCTTGCCGAGTCCGAGTCCGCGCCCGTAGCGCCACTTGCCACCTGTCTTCACCTTCAACCATTGATAAAATAGGTTATCAATGGTTAAAATATCCAGAAAAGCCACCACCAAAAAAATCAGTCTTGACTCTTTTGGTGATGGCCTTTGCGGAGAGTGTGGGGTTCGAACCCACGCGTCGGTTGCCCGAAGACGGTTTATTAGGCCGTTGCATTCAACCACTCTGCCAACTCTGATTGATCCCGCACGCGGGATCAATCAGAGTTGGCTTAACGATCTAAATGTAAGGGTTGAAATGGATATCGTCAACATATCGCGTGTGCTCACGGCCCCCGAGTTCCAGCGCCTGGCAGACGTGCCACCAGAGGCGCAGTGGTTTGCCAATCTGGACAGCGCGCAAACCCGGCGCGCGTATCAAAACGACCTGAAAGCCTTCATGGCGTTCACCGGGATCGGCAAGCCCGAGGAATTTCGCACCGTCACGCGCGGCCACATCTTGGCCTGGCGCGCCGATCTGGAAAAACACAACCTGGCTGGCGCCACCATCCGGCGCAAGCTGGCCGCGCTGGCGTCGCTCTATGACTACCTGTGCGAGGCCAATGCGGTCACGCACAACCCGGTAAGAGGCGTCAAGCGGCCGAAGGTGGAAACGAACGAGGGCAAGACGCCGGCGCTGGGCGACGCGCAGGCGCGCGCGCTGCTCGATGCGCCGCCCGCCAACACGCTCAAGGGCAAGCGCGACCGGGCGATCCTGTCGGTGCTGCTGTACCACGCGCTGCGCCGCGAAGAGCTGACCAAATTGCTCGTGAAGGATTTCAGCCAGGAGCGCCGGGGGGTGCCGCACTTGCGCGTCCAGGGCAAGGGCGGCAAGCTGCGCTACATCCCGGCCCATCCCAATACGCTGCGCCTGGTGGCCGAGTACCTGGCCGCCAGCGGCCATTGCCAGGAAGCGGATGGCCCGCTGTTTCGGCGTGTCCGCGCGCCCAGTGCCGGCGCGCTGGCCAGCGCCCTCACGCCGGGCAGCGTGTACGCCGATGTCGTGGTGCGCTACATGTCCCAGGTGGGCATCACCGGCGACAACATGGGCCCGCATGCGCTGCGCGCTACGGCCGCCACCAGCGCGCTGGAGCACCAGGCCGACATCGCTAAGGTCCAGGAGTGGCTGGGGCACGCGAGCATCAGCACGACGCGGGTGTATGACCGGCGCGGCTCCCGGCCGGAGGATTCGCCCACGTTCAAGGTGGCCTATACCTGAGCGACGCTGTGGTTTTGAAGCGGTTGAACTTTACGTAGCCCGTAGACCGGTTATCGGCCCAGAAGCAGTCATGGGATGCCAATGCCAGTGCGGGAGCCCTGATTTGAAAACCGAGGAATGCATCATGAGCCAGGAAACAGAGACGCTTGAAACTCTAAATTTGTTACAAAAGACGCTGGACTACCTCCAACGCCTGCCGGTCGTTCCGGTGACCCGTGCGCTATGCAACGAGATCGAGGCTCATTTGGTCGACCCGGGCGTGGCGGCGGCGCGGCGCGCTGCCACCGTTGCCGAACAATTGGCGGTCACCCGGGGGGCACGGGTGTTCGACCCAGCTGGCCGACTTCGCATGGAGGTCACGGTGACGGCCCAGGAGGTCACCTTTCGAATCCCCGAGGTGGCGCGGTATCCCGGCGAGAAAATCCGCCTGGCGGAGCACTATCAATTTAACGATGGCTTGACTATGGAGCTTAAGAGCCTGCCTCCTTGGTAATCTTCAAAAAAGGAACCTGCCCATCGGACAGGACTCAGAAGTTTTGCGCCAGGTCTCACGCGCCAGCTTTTCCATCCAATGCGTCTTTAGCCATGGCCAGGGAGGCGGATGGCCTGCTGTTTCGGTGGGTCCGCGCGCCCGGTGCCGGCGCGCTGGCCAGCGCCTGCACGCCGGGCAGCGTGTACGCCGATGTCGTGGTGGGCTACATGTCCCAGGTAAGCATCACCGGCGACAACATGGGCCCGCATGCGCTGCGCCTGGTTGGCGACCTAATTGAAAAAATCCCGGATATCGGCCACCACAAAATCACCTTGTTTTGAACTAACTTCAACCCAAGCGTTGAGCAAACCTCCGAACCTCAAAATGGGCCGATCCTCATCGATATGAGCTGGCAAACATGCAGTATTGGTTGCATCGTATGACACATGATTACGACAAACCAACGGCCTTACTTCGTAAACCGAGCACGAGTTCTCTACAAGAAATGGACAGGGTGAACCTCGATATGGCTTGTCTGTGCGCACTATCGACTTTTGTATGGGTCGGGCAGCCCGACCACTAAAGTTTGAAATGCTCGTCGCCTCAAGGCTCGAAATCTCGACGCCATGGTGACAACAGTGTGAACAACCGTTGGCGCAGGCAATATAGGGCGCCATCAATCTGGAAAATTCGTCAGCCAGTTGATAAACTTTGCGCAGCTTGACAGATTTTGAAGCATTGAGGTTCCGGAGTTTTTCCGGCAAAGCCGCTTCTTGGATAAATATTGCTTTGGGAACAGATTTCACAAACTCATCAGCACGTTGCTGTGCAAGGCCGAAGTTGGGCTGGTTGTCTAAGACGCTCATCACATCATCCTGCTCATTGCTTCGCCACCGCAATATCAAGCCGTGGCAAGGCCCGCACCAGCTTCATCGTTTCCAGGCTGACGGTGATAACGCGCTGGAATAGCTTCAGAGGGTATGACGCATCGCCCATAGTCTCGGTTGCCCAGAGATTGGCGTCGTTGACGATTCCGCTGTCTTTGTGGGTGGTGACAGCTTGGCGCTCCATGACCCATTCCAAGGCTGGTTTGCCGTTGACCACATAGTCATAGGCTTCTAGCGGGATGCCGCTCATGGTGATCCTGTGGTTATAGACCACACGGGTTTTGTCGGCCTTGCTGGCGAACTTCATTTGCGTGACGCGGTAATCCACACCGGTGAACTCTGCCAGCAACAGTGCGCCGCCATCGATGTCTACTTGGTACGGGGTTAGGGTTTCATAGTTGATGTGCAGATCAGCTAATTTTCGGCCCGCTGTGCTGAATGCTTGGAAGTCGGCAAACTTCTTGACCGCTGGGATGCGAGGCAATTCCTTGCTCAGATTGTCGGCGTAACGCTTCTTGTAATCTTCGGAGTGCAGAAGACCGTAGATGTAATAAAACAGGTCTTCCTTGCTGATGGCCTCGCCCTTGTATGCGTCCTTGAAGTGCTGCAAGCCTGCGTCGGTAATGCCACTCTTTAACGTTTCGTTTCCCGCAACCTCAACCGCATCAAAAAGTCGTGCATTTACGGGCAACTCGTAGGAATAGAGGGGGAAACAAAGACCTGATGCAATAGTGTGAAAATTTGGTAGTGCATCACACATGAAAGCCGAAAATCCGACTGTTTCACCTCTTCCCGTTACGCAAATGACCCTGTTTCGTGATGAGCCGTCTGGAAATATCAGAGGCATGCGGTAACGACTCCAATTGAAGTATTTATCGCTGTACACCCATTGCTTTGCAAATGGCCGGTAAATGGCAGTAAAAAACGCACTCGCTTCACATTGGAGATTTAGTTCCTTTTGGAAGTAACGTTTGAAGTCATCAGCCCAACCGATTTTTGTCTTGTCAGTATTTACGAATGAGTCCATTTCCGGGCCCAATCCCTCGCCCTGAGCAGTTTGAAAGCGGGCTACCTCACTATTGAAATATTCAGCCATTCGACCTACATTTGCCTTCAACTCAGATCTTGAAAAATTGTAAACCCACGCATCTCTGTTCGTCTTTACGCCATTTGAATAGCTTTCAAAAATTGCGGCGGACTTCCCTATACGTTTGTCTCCAAGACTAACGAATTCCCCGAAACTATCGTCGCGTTGCCTAACCCAATCGTTGTGTTGATCAGGCGAAATTGGCAACCATCCGTTGGCTTTACTGATACCTTCAATGCTGCCAAATGATGCGACTTTTTCGAGTTTTTCTTCGCGACTTAGGTAGTCGCCAATGTCGTGCAGGTAAATCTTCCCGTTCTCTGTCGCCTTGGGGTTCTTGACCAGAATGCTGATGGCAATGGGTGAACGGCTTCCAGCTCCAAAAATTTTGCCCCCTTCCTGGCGAGACAACTCACCCGAAGTCCGCTGATTGCCTCGCAGGTGAAAAATATAAATGCTGCTGAATTCTTCCGCCAGGCACTTGCGCAGCCCATCGGCGGTGTTAGCGTCAATGAATCCACCATTGCTGACATAGCCTACAACGCCACTGGTCCCAATGCGGTCGCTGGCCCAGCGAATTGCTCGAATGTAGCTATCGTAAAGAGAACGAACCATTGTCAACTTAGACGAAGCAGCATAGGTATCACGGATACGGTCATCTAGACTTGGATACACCATGTTTGCGTTATTGTCATTGGCGCTGTTCTGCCCAGCGGAGTAAGGCGGGTTGCCCACAATGACCCGAATATCCAGTGTCTTTTGCTTGCGCCGCCGAGTGCTGTTGTCGGCAACTGAATCCTTCCCAAGCAGATGCGAACTAGGCTCGTACAAGGCAAAGGTGTCCGTCAAACAGATGCCGCCAAACGGCACATAGTCTCCGCCCATGATGGCGTGATAGACCTGCTCGATATTGATAGCGGCGATGTAATAGGCCAGCAACACGATTTCGTTGGCATGGATTTCGTGCTGGAACTTGTGGGCCAGCTCGTCTTTTCCAATCAGGCCGCTTTGCAACAACCGGGTAATAAACGTGCCGGTGCCCGTGAACGGGTCGATGATGTGAACACCCTTGCTACCCAATGTCTGGCCGAACTCATTTTTCAAAACATCGTTGACGCTGTGGATGATGAAGTCCACCACCTCGACCGGGGTATACACAATGCCCAGCTTGTCCTTCAAACGAGGAAACGCGCTGCTGAAAAACTTGTCGTACAAGTCAACAATGATCTTTTGCTTGGCTTTGAGGTCACTGATTCCAGCTGCCCGCATCCGCACGCTCTCGTAAAAGCGCTCCAGGGTCGCGGCCTCTTTGTCCAGATTGTGCTCATTGAGCACCTCCAGCACCCCTTGCATGGCTTTGGACACCGGGTTGTGCTGGGTGAAGCTGTAGCCGTCAAACAGGGCATCAAACACTGGCTTGGTGATGATGTGCTGAGCCAGCATCTCAATGGCTTCATCCCGGCTGATGCTGTCGTTCAAGTCGTCTTGCAGCTCCTTCAAAAAACGGTTGAAGGCGGCAATCTCGGCGGTGTTGTCTGACTTGGCCAAGATGGCCGTGATGCGGCTGATATTAGTCTGGGCAATTTTGGCAATGTCCTTGGCCCATTCGTCCCAGTACAGGCGGTTGCCACACTTTTGCACCACCTTAGCGACGATGGCGCGCTCAATCTCGCTCACGTGGTATTCGATCTGCTGCTGTTCCTGGAGCGGCGTGGCCTCGGCGCTCTGCCCCAGGTTTTGCCCGCCCTTGGCGGCTTTCGCGGCCTTGCCGTTGACTTTGGCTCCCTTCGTCTCGTTCGCTTTGGCCTTGCTTTTGATGTTGATGGTGTCAGTGATGGCGATGATTTCCATCTTGGACTTGTCCTGGCCGGTCAAATCCAGTTTGTTGATCATGGCGTCAAAGCGGTCATCATGCGAGCGCAGCGCTTGCAGCACCTCCCACACCACTTTGTAGGTCTTGTTGTCGTTGAGCGCCTCTTCGGGCTGCATGCCTGCCGGGATCACCACCGGCAAAATCACATACCCCAGCTTCTTCTTGCTGTCCTTGGGTTTGCGCATGACACGTCCGACCGACTGCACCACATCCACCTGTGAATTACGCGGAGTCAGGAACAGCACGGCGTCCAGGGCGGGTACGTCCACCCCCTCGGACAAACAACGTACGTTGCTCAGGATGCGGCAGGTGTTATCAGGCAGTTCGGCCTTGAGCCAATTGAGCTTGGCCCCCTTTTGCGCCGCGTTCATGCCGCCGTCCACGTGTTGTGCCTCACAGACCAGCTGGCTGATCGCGTCCTGCTGCTCGGGGTTCTCATTGAGCAACTCCGTCCGGTATTCATCGACAACGGCCTGGAACATCTGCGCAATGTTCTTGCTGCTGACCTTGTGGCTTTTGGCCCCCTTGTTGATCTCGATCACCTGACAAAAGGCCACGGCACGGCGCATCGGGTCGGGATCGTTGCTGAGGTCGTCCTGGGTGTCCTGTTTGGACAGGGCACGCCAGCAACCGATAATTTTCGCGGCATCGTCCACCCGCAGGTTGTTATCGCCGTCTTTCAATAAGCCCTGAAGTTTGGCGCTGATGTGGTCTTCGCTGATGGTCAGCACGATGACCTTGTAGTCACACAAGATGCCCAAGCCATGCACCGCTTCAGAAAACGACAGGGTGTGCAGCGTTTCGCCAAAGAATTCGGCGTTGTCCATCGAATACAAAATGATGCTGTCGTTTTCGGCCTTGGCTTTGGCCGGAACCCCATAGACACGGGGCGTGGCGGTCATGTAAACCCGTTTTTCCCCTTTGATGACATCTTGGTTGTGGACTTTGACAAACGCCGATTCATCATCGCCGTCAAAGCTCGCGCCAGTGGTGCGGTGCGCTTCATCACAAATGATCAGGTCAAAATCGGCCAGCCCATGGAGCTTTTGCGCCTGCGAAATCACGTCAATCGAGTGATAGGTTGAGAACACCACGCTCATGTGCTGGGCGTCGTGGCGCTTGGTGATCTCATGGGCCAACATTTTTGAATTGGTGGTGGCCGGATACTGCAGCTCATGCACCAGCATTTGGTAATCGTCGTCTTTGTCGCGGCCCTTGCCTACTTCGCTATCCGAGCACACGGCAAAGCTGTGCATCGGTGTCGCCGTCTCCTGCGTCCACTCGGTCAAGGTCTGTGACAACAACGACAACGACGGCACCAGAAACAGGATACGCCCGCCAGCCCCTGCCATTTGTTCAGCCAGTCGCAGCGACGTGAAGGTCTTGCCCGTACCGCACGCCATGATGAGTTTGCCCCGGTCGGCATGGCCCAAACCCTCAATCACATTGGTAATGGCGGTCTTTTGGTAGTCCCGCAGGTCTTTGGTTTCCTTGAGCTGGACGGCCTGCTTTTTGAAAGTAGCCCCCCAGTCGATCACGCTCGCTTCCAGCGCAAACATGTCAATGATGTTGACCGGCTTGTCGCGCTGCTGGATGGCGGCATTCACATGGTGGCTGGCTTCGTAAGTGGTCAGGAAGAGCAACCCATTGGTGAATGGCTGCTTACCCATCGCGCTCAGGAATGAATCAATGCCGTCGCTCTTGCGAATCTTGGAGTCTTCGGCATAGAACTTGGCTTGAATCGCAAAGATGCGCGGATTGTCTTTGGTGTCTTCAACGGCAACCAGGTCAATACCGGCATCTGCCTGCGGGTCTTTGTGACCAAGACTCATCCAATATCTGCGCCATTCCTCCCAGAGGAATACTTTGCCATTGAACAGGTCTTTATAGACCGGCTCATTCTGGAGGTAGACCTTGACCAGATTTTCAAAATAGTTGCCTTTTTCGCGTTCCGTGTGGGCGGTTTTACGAAAGGTTTCCAAGATGTCCGTCAATGCACTCATTACTCGTCCTGCCTGTTGCTTTGTGATTTATCAAGGCAGTCTAGCAGTCAGGCGAGGCTAAAAAGTTAGCCGGTTTGGGCTTAGCGTCGCTGCTTTAACCCCAAAAAATTCACTATTTGGGGGCGTCTCAGAAAACGGCATTGATAGCCGGTCCAGAAATCTCTGTCCCTGCGGCCTGTGTGTGTTTTGTCAAGACATCACAGGCGACAACATGGGCCCGCATGCTCTGCGGGCTACGGCCGCTACGTCCGCGCTGGAGCACCAGGCCGACATCGCCAAGGTCCAGGAATGGCTGGGCCATGCCAGCATCAGCACGACGCGGGTGTAAGACCGGCCGGAGGACTCGCCGACGTTCCGGGTGACCTACCTCTGATCAGCCCGCCCGGTTTGCGAGTGCTCAAATTTCTTGGCCTGGATGACCCACCTGAGAAATAACGAAGCCGTACCCACCAATTTTTGAGAGGGAGACGGCACGCTCTTTACAGCTCTTCCTGTATGAATATCCGGTCTAGCACCTTCTGCCAGTCGCGCCTGCAATGCCTCACCCATTTCAGAGGTCTCGCTTCGATTTGCGGCCAGTCCGCCTCTTGCTCGGCGTCAAGCGGAGCGTTGCCGGGATTTGAGAACACGTGATCTCCGCCGCATCCGAAAAAAAGGTCCACCGACAATTGCCAGTGGACCTGCACGTCCTAAAGAACAGGAACAGGACTAATTAAACAAATTCAGCTGATTGGGATGGGTGCGCCAGTGTTGGCATACATCCTCCCAGCGCCCGTGACGGTAGCGGTTGTATTCGCGAACGAACACGTCTTTTGTTGAATCATTCTTCATGGTTTGGTCGATCTACGGACAAGCCCGTACGGTTACAAAAAACCAGTTCGCCAAATTCAAACCGTGTAAGAATCACATTGTGTGTTGCGGTCCTTACCGATCCGACCCCTCCCAACCTGGTTGAAAATCAGTTAGGGCGCAATAGCCAAGGTGTGGAGCCTTGGCTTTTGTCGTTCTGGCTAAGTCACATTAGCTTAGACACTATACCTAGTGTGTTTTCACAGTACAAGCCACTACGGATAGTGCGTTCCGTTTTATCTTGGTAAATACTCGATATCGGAAAAGTGCGGTGATATCGCCACAATTTCCACTACGGCAGGTGGTCACCTATCAATAGGCATAGTTATCTAGCGCGGTGCTGGCAGTCACCAAGCAACACTCTTTCCACTTCTTTTGTGTAAACGTAGCACGCACGCACGCACGCACGCGCATTGCGCCCAATGAACGCTTCAGGCTTTTGATATCGAAGTCTTGGACTCGTTGCGGCTTTAGAAGAGCGCTGCAAACTGTCTTACCATTTGATGATGTGTGCACACTACGAAGCTCCCGCCGTCGAAAACTATCTCGATCTCTTCAACGCGGAGCCTCCAAAAGGACTCTTTAGATCGGACATTTGGCCCGGCTACGAGTCGGCCTTCATTCGTCGTCCGAGGGAAGCGGATGCGGGGGATGAAGCGGTCCCAGCTCGCGAAGCAGTTCGCGGGATCTTTGGCCTGGTGCCGCACTGGTCCAAAGATCTGAAGGGAGCGAAAAGGACCTACAACGCACGCTCCGAGACGGTTGCAGAAAAGCCCAGTTTTCGGGATGCCTGGCGTGCCCGGCAACACTGCATCATTCCGGCCGCTGCCATCTATGAACCCGATTGGCGCTCAGGAAAAGCCCTTTCGACTTGTATCCGTCACGCTGACGGCGAGCCGCTGGGCATAGCTGGTCTTTGGGCTTCCTGGCGCTCTCCGGACGGCGATACCATCCTCAGCTTCACCATGCTGACCATCAACGCCGATCATCACGACCTCATGAAAAATTACCACCGACCGACCGACGAAAAAAGAATGGTGGTCATTGTTCCGCGCGGCGCCTACGACGACTGGTTGAAGGCCACGCCTGGCGAAAGCATGCAATACATGCAGCCCTACCCTGCGGAACGCCTGACCGCGAGCGCGGCGGCATGATTGGCGCGCTTGCGCTCTGTCTCGTCGTGGGCGTCAGCGACGGCGACACCATCAAAGTGCGCTGTGGTGAACCGGGCAGCTACGAGCAAGTCACCGTTCGCCTGGGCGGAATTGATGCGCCCGAGAAAAAGCAGGTCTTTGGTCAGCGTTCAAAAGAAGCCATGAGCGAGCTGTGTTTTCAGCAGATCGCGACGATCCGGCCACGGGCGACCGATCGTTACGGGCGCACAGTCGCTGACGTGGATTGCCGGAACGTCGATGCCGGCGAGGTGATGGTCAAAAAAGGGATGGCTTGGGTTTTCGACAAATATGCCAAGGGTTACAGCCACCTGTACCCGCTGCAGGCGGCTGCCAAGGCCGCGCGCGTGGGTTTGTGGTCCGATGCCGCGCCCATGGCACCGTGGGACTGGCGCAAAGCGCAGAAAGCGCTGACGGACCTTTGAGTCAGGGTTGCCTTCTGTGTTTGCCCACGGGATTGTTGTTTTCATTTTCTCCAGGCGCTTGAGGGCCAACGGTCAAATTTTCTGACAAGGCTTTAAGGGCAACAACGCCCGCATCCAAGGCGGTTTCGTAAGTGGGCGAGCTTTCCGGTGCAGCAGAGAGTTCCATGAAGATCGTCGAGTCTTCGACGCTCTCCATCAACACCCAGTAAAAACACCCCGGATCTGATTCATCAACGCTTAACGAGATGTTTCTGAGGTAAGTCATACCTGTCAGGATACAACGAACAAAAAGCGCAACGCAATCGGCCCTCCCCTGCACTGCCAAAAAGACGCGTCCAATATACTGTATGCATGAACAGTATTTCGGCGACCTGCCCCGTCCTCATTTCAGACGCGCCGTTACTGGTCAGGCTGCTCCGATCGCGCGTCTGCGCGGGTTTTCCGTCCCCTGCCGAGGATTTGGGTGCGCAGCGGATCGACTTGAGTCAAATGCTGATTGTTCATCCCCAGGCGACGTATTTCCTTCGCGCCAGTGGACATTCGATGATCGAGGCAGGCATTTTTGACAAGGACATCCTGGTTGTTGACCGGGCCATCAAGCCTCGGAACAACCACGTGGTGGTGGCGATCGTCGATGGTGATTTCACGGTCAAGTATTTGGTTCAGCGCCTGGGCCGCGTCAAGCTGAAATCGGCCAATCCTACTTTTCCGGACATCATTCCCAAAGAGGGCCAGACGATAGAGGTGTGGGGGGTGGTGACCACCACCATCAAGCAGTTTCCGGTTTGATTCGCGATCAAGGTTGACCCGTGTTCGCGCTTGTCGATGGGAACAACTTCTATGTTTCCTGTGAACGTGTTTTTCGCCCCAGTCTCGAAGGCCGGCCGGTCGTGGTGCTGTCCAACAACGATGGCTGTGCGATTGCGCGCAGCAACGAGGCCAAAGCGTTGGGCATCGCCATGGGCGCGCCCTGGTTCAAGATCCAGCACTTCGCCGATAGCGAGGGTCTGGTCGCGCTATCGGCCAACTTTGCGTTGTACGGCGATCTGAGTGACCGGATGATGAGTCTGGCGGCCGGTCTGGGCCCCAAACAGGAGATTTACTCCATCGACGAGAGTTTCATTGACCTGACGGGCATGCCAGGGGATCTGGTCGAGAGATGCCGCAAGGTGCGCTCCCGTATCCTGCGCTGGGTGGGTATCCCCTGCGGTATTGGCCTGGGCGCCACCAAGACGCTGGCCAAGCTGGCCAATCACATCGCCAAGACCGCAGAGCGCAAGCCTGGCAGCTACCCCAGCCACTTGGCGCAGGTCTGCAACCTCGCAGCGCTATCGGCCGGGGAATTGCGGGCTGTTTTGGTGGCTACGTCCGTCAATGAAGTCTGGGGCGTGGGAAGGCACATTACCGAGCAGCTGACGGATGCCGGCGTTTGTACGGTCCAGGACCTCATTCAAATTGACCCGGCCACCGTTCGCAGGCGCTGGTCGGTCGTTCTGGAGCGCACCGTGCGCGAGCTGCAGGGCGTCTCGTGCATCGGCCTGGAAGACGGACCCACCGTCAAAAAGGAAATTGCTTCCACCCGATCTTTTGGGCATGCCGTGACTGAACTGGTTGACCTCATCGAAGCGATCACCGAGTTTTCCAGCCGCGCCGCTGTCAAGCTCAGGAAACAGGGAAGCCTTGCCAACCAGGTCATGTGCTTTGCGCGAACCAGCCCGTTTCGGGGTGATCCGCAATTTAGCCACGCCATCACGGTTCCGCTGCGCCGGCCTACTTCTGACACCGCAGCAATCGCGGGAGCCGCTGTCGCCGGCATCAGGGCAATTTACAGACCCGGGTTCAACTTTGCCAAGGCCGGCGTGATGCTGCTCGACCTGCAGCCCGCCTCGATACACCAGGGCGAGCTGATGCTGGAAGACGATCAGGAAACCGATAAAACGCGTTTGATGACGGCTTTTGATGAACTCAACAGGCGCTATGGCCAGGGGACCATTCAGGTTGCCAGCGTGGGCTTAACCGGCGACCGACGCCTGTGGTCCATGAAGCAGGAGCGCCGAACCCCTGCGTACACCACTAGCTGGGCCGATATGTTGGTGGTGCGGGCTTGATGACAAAGCGTGCCGATGCGCGGGATGCGGAGGGAACTAGACCAAATCGGCGAACAACGGCGTTATGTTCAGGGGCGGATCGTTCTTAACGAATGCAGGTTTCCTACTTGTCGTTGTTTGGTTATGATGGTAGTCGTTATTCTTATGCCAAAAGGTGAATCCATGACCATTACAGCCAACACCATCGACCATGTCACCCTGGAGCGGCTGGTGGAAGCCGGGGCCGTTCGCGGCGCGGACGTGATCGGCCACGCCGGCGGCTGGGGGATCGTCGTCAAGTACGGCATGACCGAGCGCGCGCTGGCAGCCAGGCGCGGCGCCGTGCGGACGTTTCGCAAGTTCGAAACCCTGGTGGGCTACCTCAAGGGCGTGGGCATTTCTCAATTCCAGGTCAACGCGGCCGACTTCGATGCAGCGGTGCTCAAGACCTCGCGGGTGCGGCCCGATTCAGCCCAGCGCATGCGCAGCGCCTTTGAGGCGTCGGCGCACACCGAGTGGGTGCAGCACAAGGCGGCGCAGTCGCTGGCCGACACGCGGCCCAATGTTTCGCACGAACTGGCCATGTCCAGTGTTCAAGCGGTGATCGACGCGAAACGCAAGAAGCATGCAGCCAAAGCCGCAGCTTGAGTGGCGTCAGCAAGCGATCGATGACCTGGTGGAAATTGTCGAGTACATCGCCGAAGACAACCCGGACGCGGCGCAAGCACTCAAGGATGAAATCGAGGAAAAAACAGCCAAGCTGCCCGATCACCCGAAACTCTACAAACCGTCACCTCGCGTGAAGGGCATGCGCGAGCTGGTGGCCAGGAGCAATTACATCGTGCTGTATCGGGAAACGCCGGCGCTGGTGGAAGTCGTGAACGTGTTCCACGCCCGCCGGCAATGGCCTTGATTACCAATCCGCTATACGTGAGATTCTTAGATGAAACGATCTCACGTATTCGGACAAATACCGGTTTAGTCGGTCGTTAAGATTCGTTGTCCGATTGTTCGAGGTCGTTCGTACCCATGTCTAGCTTGCCTTGTGGATCTGGCGACATGCGGAATTCAAGCCCGGTCACCCGGCGACTGCCAGAGCGCAGAGGCTTCCATTCCACGATCATTGAGGCCTTGGTTGTGATCGCGGCGACGGAGGGCTCAATCACTCGAATGCGCAGGGCCTTAAAGTCTTTCCGACAGCTTGGAGGCGCTTCCATGGCGTCCCAGAACGCCTCGATCGAGGTGGCATAGACCCCAGTGCTCTGCCATGATTTCAACAGCTCATACATGCGCCAGGCATAGACACTCTCGAAAGCGGCGGCGTGACGTAGCTTGTACGTTGTGAATTGCTTTCTCAAACCCAACAAGTGGGGGGCAATCTCAGGGCTGAAATTCAACTCAACATAGCCATCACCAGGCGCATAAGTAGCAGCTGACACCCATCTAAATCTTTTCTCTTCTAGCTTGCCACGTCGGCCCTTGACCTCATAGCGGACATAGCGCTCAAAGAGGTTCGCAGCCGCTTCTTTGACTTGTTCATACGCTGAGGTTGGGGACACACCGAATGCTTCGGCATACTCCAAGGAGGAGATCTTCATCTTCCAGCCCGCGTTTGTGGCAAGGGCAAGGCCCTTCAGGGGCACGGAGTCAGTGCTGGCCAGGCCGAGCGCAACGAGACGCTTCTCAGAGAGGTTCAAGCCCTGTGCAGCCCGCGCCAGGCGGTTGCTCATGCTGACATGTCGATCACTGGCCAGCTCTGGGTCGACCAAGGAATATTCTGGTTTGGATGTAGCGCTCATTCGGACAGTTTCCGGGTTAGTCGGACGGTAAATGTCTTTGTCCGACTATTATCAAGATCGGACAACAAGGTGTCAATGGTCGAAATGAGTTTTAGGACCCGATACCCGGTATTTGTCCGAATAGGTTCTGTGGATAACACCCGGTGTTTGTCCGACTAACCCGGTAAAGCGTCCGAATAGACCCGGTATCCGTCCGAATAGGCGAAAAGTTATGCACAGGCGAAAGCGTTGCTGGGTGAGGGTTTGCGGCCTGTTTTTGCTTTTGGAAAAAATGGGTAGAAACAGAAGAAACAATTTAAAGAAACCACGTGCGCGACGAACCCGCCGAGATTCGGAAAGAAAAACGAATGCGCAGACAAATTCCGACCATGCTGCGCAAGGTCGCCCTAAAAGGGCACCCACCCTTGCTCAAGCCCTCCAACAGGCCCCCAGGGGCCAAACAGGTACCCCCGTCGCTCACTTCGTGTGCTCCAGGGCTTCGCCCTCGCCTGCGGCTCACCCCAATAGCATCAAGTGACCCCAAGGGGTAGAACCAGAAACCCCAAAGACAAGAACCGCACTTCGTGTCGGTTCAGGGCTTCGCCCTCGACACAAGGTCTCACCCAACAGCCATGCTTTACAGGCAAGAGAGCGGGCAGCCGGGTCGGGGAACCACTTCGCGGGTTTGTTCGATGGATGTAGCCTCTGGCAATGCAGCAAGAACGAACCAAACCGGGCATGCCTGCGGTTTTTCCAACGAGTCCAAGGGGATTGGGTGCATAAGCCCGCAAAACCGGCCCTGGCGGTCTTCTGGCGAGTCCTTTGCCGGCGGCGGTTCATGTCGCTTTTGCGCAACCAGCAATTATTTTATTTTTTAATCATAACATAACGTATCATAACGAGTATATAATAACGTAACGTAACAACAAACGGGGTAAATCATGGGTCGTGACTCCACCATCACTTTCGAACAAGTTGCAGCCGTGGCCGATGCCATGAAGATCGAGGGGATCAAGCCCACTTCCAGGGCGGTGCGCGAGCGCCTGGGTAACACCGGCTCCATGGGCACGATCAACAAAATGCTGGGGCGGTGGAAAGCCGGCCAGGAGCGCCAGGTCAGCGCGGCGCTGGTGCTGCCGCCAGCCCTGCAGCGTGTGTTGCTGGAATTCATGGATCACGAGCTGACCAGCGCACGCACGGCGCTGGAGGCAGAACTTGCGGACCAGCAGCAGGAAGCTGCGGATCTGGCGACCGAGAACGAGCGCCAGGTTGTTGAAAACGAATCTCAGGCTGAGGCTATTGAGCTTTTGCGGGCGGAGGTTTCCAAACACCAAGGCCGGGCCGGACAGCTTGAATCTGACCTGGTGGTGGCGCGCGACGAAGCCGCCCGCGAGCGCAGCGGGGCCGAACTGGCACGCACGGAGCTGGCCAAGGCTCAGCTCCGCCTGGAAGCCATGCCCCGCCTGGAATCTGATCTGGTGGCTGTAAGAGGTGTTTTGGAGAGTGAGCGAGCTGCCCGTGTCGCTGCCGAACAAGCCGCCGCCGTCCTGACCGCCAAACTGGAAGCCGCCGAGCGCCGGGCGACAGAAGCTGCCGAACGCACGACCAAAACGGAAGCCGCCGCCGCCCAAGCCGCAGCAAAGGCTGAAACTGTTGCCCGTGACCTGGTTGCTGCAAACACCGCCGTGCAAGCAGGACAAGCCCGCTTAGAGAGCGCAACGCGTGAGCTGGAGGACGCTAAAAAGGCCGTGGCCACAGCCAACGCCGCCGCCAAGAAATCAGGTGAAGAAGCCGCCGAACTGCGCGGGAAACTGGCCGCGTCACAGACAGACGCAACCAAAACCGCCAAAAAATCATGATCGAATTCACGACCCTCGACATTCTCCAGTGGGCAGGCTGCGCAACCGGCGTGGCCGGTGCGTTGCTCCTGGCGCTGAACAACAAACGGTCAGGTTGGGGTTTCGTCCTGTTCCTGGTGTCGAATGGATTTTGGACTGCGTATGGCATCCAGACCCATGCAGCGGGCCTTGTCACCACGCAGGTCGTGTTCACGGTCACCAGCCTTCTCGGAATCTATCGGTGGCTGGGTACTGCCCACCAACGACAAAACGCCCCGTAGGGCGTCTTTTTACAGGCTTGGCAACCTGTCCATTAACCAAGTACAGCGTTTAAATTTTCAAGCCGCTGGTGCTTCTGGTGCCCGTTTGACAGTCAGCAGGCTCTTTAGGTGGTATGCCTTTACTGGAACCCCCTGCTTCCCCAGAAGCTCGACTAAATCTTCCCTGGTGTATCCCTTATCAAGAGCCGCCAGGATCTGTGGCTTCAGCTCCAACAGAGCCTCATCCAACACCTTTTTTGCTGGTTCTTTTGCAGGCAAAGCAGAAAGCGTTTTTTTTGCTTTCTCGATCACCTCAGTTGCGACTTCTTTCTTTGCTGCCATGTTTAACTCCAAGTTACTAATTCAACGCTTTAATTATCGAATTAGTTGACAAAATTAGCAAATTTATTTTTTGTACTTTAAGGAATCTTCCATCCGTATTTTTGGCTGTCACCACCAATCAATCCTCGACGCTGTGGGACACACCAATTGCCTTCTTTGCGCTTCTCAATGTCCCATGTTTCAGCTTGGCAGGTCGCAGCAACTTCGCCGGCGCCAAGGTCGAAAAACTGTTTAGCTAATCGACCTTTTGGCGTTCCGGCCCAGCCGCTTGCAGCGCGAATTTTTTCAATTTCTGCTGCAAAATTTTTGTCAGAAATTGCTTGATATGAAGCCAACATAGACTTGGCTTCAACCGCTGTTTTATGCGCTTCATCGATTTCTTTTTGAGCAGAATTCAAACGAATTGAGTCAATCCCTTTTGCAGTCAAGAATCCCGCACCACCGAATAAAAGTCCGGCCCCAAGCACGCATAAGAACGCGATTAGCGACGCTTTAGTGAAAGCTGCGTGTTTTTCAACAGCAGCAGCATCACCCGCCACGGTCTGGGCAATTCGAGCAACTTGACCGGAGAGAGCAGTAATAGCCGCTTCGCCAGCTCGCTTCATTTCTTTGTCAGCTGCACCTGGAAAAGCTTCAATTTTCTGTTGAATTTCTCCACTGAGTCGATCAATCCTCAGTGTCAAAATATTAAGCTCACCCATTACTTGGGCTGCAACAGAATCGGTTAATTGCTGCATTGCATCACCTGTCCAAACAAAGCATTCCAAGCGGCTTGCATTTCGCGATCAAGCATTTTCACAGTGCCTTGAGCACGGATTAGTTTCACCATTTCAGTCCTATCTTTTTCTTTTTCCATCGGAATCTTGTTCATTTCTTCCCTGTAATTAAGTGGATCAGAAAGCATTTCAAGATAGGATTTTTTGGCTGTAGCCAATGCAGAAAACGCCTCTGATTCATGGATAACTGCGTCAAGATTCAATGTGAATATAGGCATTTTCTTGTGCATTGCTACCAGTGTTTTGCATTCTTCGGCTACGTCCGCATCAGCCGGCAACCGGTTGAAAAGTACCTTGATTCGATCCGCGTCAATTCCCATCGCGTGCAGCGCCTGGAGAGTCTTCATTGCTTCGCCCATCTCTATTTGAGCTTTTGCATCAGCCTTAATTGGCACTACAAAATAATCAACAGCCATATGTGATTCGAACTGTGAATTCAGTGCGAGGATAAAGGCTTCCACATTCGATGCACCAACATCAACAATGGCATCTTTTGTCTTGGCTAGCTCTGTTTCCAACTTTCCAAGCTCACGGCCTTTCAGTGTTATTTCCCTCACTGCACCAGCCAAGCCACTGTCATTAATCGTTTCCATTCTGATAATTGTTGCTTCCTGCATACGAGGATAAGCAAACGTATTGCAAAGTGTTGATTTACCTACTTTTCCGGTGAATGTCAAAAATGCGAGTTTCATAATTTTCCTTTTTTGTTAAAAAATCTATTCATCAAGATATTGGTTCGGATCAATTTTCCCCCTTGCAATCCTCTTCAACTCTTCTTGTGTAGCAGAATTTGACGGTGTTGTCGATTCATTCGGCTGAGTTTGTGGGTTCAGAGGTTTGATTGTTTTATTTTCTGATTTTTCTCTATCCACTGATCTTCTCGATCTATCCAAAAAATCCGGCGCAGCCAGTGCTTTTTTTTCTTCTGATTTATCCACTAAATGCACAAAGCCACGCTCCAGTCGGATTCGGTTGATCAACCCATAAAACTGGTTAAGTGTTGTTGCTTTTAACCCATTTGTTATCAATTTCTCTAAAATCAGGCCATAGGAATAGCCGTCTTTTTTTGCACACTCAATCTCAATAAAGAGTGCTCTAAGAATGCCAATCTTTGTCAGCAGGCTTGGTGCTTGTACCCCCAAGGCTTTGAAAGTAGAGGCCAACTTGTCCAGTGATGTTTGAGGCAGTTCCATTTTTTTGAGGCTCCAATCAATTTTTTCAATCGAGAGTCCTAGCTTACTACAATCTTAGTACAATTTTGTATCTTACTACAATCTTAGTAAAATATCCCAGGTGTTATTAAAATATAGAAAATATAGGCACGACAGCTATGTTTGCATCATGATTCTGCCGATGGCATAATCCTGATACAAACTAGCGTGTGCTAAGGGGGGTCTCCCCCCTTAACCCCTGCGTTTCGCCCCTCCTGACGGAGGTGCTTCACTGGGCCAGCCGCTGGCTGGACGAGGGCGATGCCCTCTAAATTTGAGAGAAATAGTCATGGTAGCCAAAGCTAAAACGGATGAAGAAAAGCTTGGGAAAACGATTTCATTCCGGGTGCTTGAGCATGTCTATACTGATTTTGAATCCCAGCGGATAGCAGCAAACATGACTAAATCAGAATTGTTCAGGGACTACATTGCTCAAAATAAAGTACAAGTTATCGCCCGCCCTGCCCCATCCAGGGATGCCAAGCGTGCTGTTTTTTTGATTCAAAAAACATCCAATAACATCAATCAATTGGCGCACCGAGCCAATGCAGATCACCTGGCTGGTCTGTTGTCAGAGCAAACCTTTTTTGCGATCAGCAAGCAGCTTGAAAAAATTGCGTCCATGCTCATGGATATTTCACATGCTGATTAGGGCTGGAGGTGGCACAGGTGGCCTGAAAGAATACTTGGAACATGGCCAAAAGGCAGGCCGCGATTTCCACAGGAATGAACTAGATCAGCGCGTGCCACTTTTTGGTCACCTGGCCGTGTTTGAAATGGCAACCAATGTCTACCAGGGTGAAGGAAAGAGGTACGACCATTTCACCCTAGCATTTTCTGAAAATCACGTTTCAGATGAGATGTTGCAGCTCGCAGTTGGTGAATTCAGGGACCATGCTTTTGCTGCTTACTCAGAAGAAGAACGGCATCGAATCCCATTTTATGCAGAGGCCCACCGCCCGAGAATTCTGAGTTACACCAACAAAGAAACCGGTGAGGATGTCGAGCGCCTTGTTCACATCCACATTGGAATTGGCAAGCATGATTTAGTCGATGGGTCTTTTCTGGAGCCGATGGGCTATCTTGGCGAGCGAAGCGATAACCTGAAATACATTGATGCATTTCAGGAATCCTTCAACAGCCGACATGGCTTTAAGAGTCCCAAGGATAGCCCCAACATCACGCCAAAAAATGCAATTGATGTGCTGGCTGGGTTTGGTACAAGGCCGGATGAGTTTGGCAATCAAAATGAAAAGAAAGCCGCGCTCGAACTCACGCTTCAAAAGGAAATCATCAGCCAAGATGTGACCACTTGGGACGACTTTGGAAAGCTGCTTGTCAAACATGGAGAGGTGTCAAAGGTCAATGATGGCAAGCTCAATGAAACGTACAGGGTCAAGCTGCCAGGTGCTGAAAAAGCAATGCGTCTCAAGGGTGTGTTTTTTCAACGTCAATTCATTGAACGGCCAACATCAGAAAAATTAGACATCATACAGGCGAAGGTAAAAGCGGTCTATCTGGAACAAATGCAGCCAAAAAAAGAGCCGGAATATGTCAATGGCATCTTGACTGAATGGCATCAAATTAAAGCAAAAGAACTTCGGTATTTGAATACTGGAAGCAAGCTCTACAAGGAGGAATATCTACCCGCTGATGCTCAAACCCGCCTTCAAATTATCAACGACCTAGAAATAAAACATCATGGAATCACCAGTCCTTCAACAAATAGTAAAAGATTTTCCCCCTCCAGAAATCGCGTGCCGGGAATGCCAATACGCAACTTGGATGGAATTCAAAGCAGGACCAAAATGTTATTGCCAAGTGACCCAGGCGTGGATGTACGAGCCGAATATGCCGGAGAGCAAACGGGTGCTGGCGTGCGACAAGCAGATGGAAGAGACGCAGCCGGAGTCAACACGAACATCGACAGCACCACTGTCGAGCGCGACAACGGCAGCGCCTTTCGACCAGGAGAGCCAGTCGTTTGGTCTGCTGACAGGGAAAGCGCCGAAGAAGAAAGCCACAGAAGCCGGGTTTCTGGGGACCGTCTAATCCAACCATCCAGCGTGCTGGCCCGTGTCCAAGCCGACATGCGCGAACGGTACGAGCAAGCAGCCGACAAAGAACGGTATGCCGAAATACACCAACACCTTGACTGCGCGCAGCTGCTAAGCCGCCTCAGTCACTCGCACGGGCTCAATCCAGCTCTGTACCAGGTAGCCAAGGCCAAGGACGGAACGCCGCGCATCCAGTGTGGCACCCGCGCCCTCACCCCCTCAGACTTTTTGACCAAAGAACTAGGTCTGCCATGGAAAGAAGCCGCACCGATGCTGCGCCAGGTGTATGAGCACCAGCTTGGCAAGAAGACCACGAACCCGCGACTTTCGAACGGAGTTCCCCGGCAGCTTTGGAAAGACTTCAACATTGAACAGGGGGGAGCGAGGGCAAAGGCCAAGGCGTTCAATGAAGAAACAAAATTGCTCCGAAAATCCCTTTTTGATAAGCTCAAGGCCGAGAAAAATACGGCTTTGACTGGCTTATCTGGATCAGTCAAAAAAACGACACGAAACCTCGAAAATAGACGGTCGGTAAAAGAAAAAACAGATTTCGAGGCCACGCGGGCCGCGTTACTCGAAGCCATTCAGCCACTGTCAAGAGAACAAGCATTGCGCCTATTTTTTCAAGTCCGCGCCCAAGCGGGCAGTGAAGAAGCGCTGGCCACCCTGCGTAAGCTCGATGCCACCGCCCGCACCGCGCCCGCGCAGGGGATCACCGGCACGATCTACCTCGGTGATGGTGAGGACGAGAAGAAAAAGCGCCGACGCGCCCGCGAAGCCGCTGCATCCATTCTCAGTATTTTTGTCGTTTCCACCAATGGAGATGTTACTTACAGCCAAAATGGGCGCGACGTGCTCCGCGACGAAGGCCAGCACGTGGCCGTGCTCGACCAGAACAGCGAAGAAGCGATTGCCGCTGGGTTGCTACTGGCCCGCGAAAAGTTCGGCCCCAATCTGACACTGACCGGCTCGCCAGAATTTCAACGCCGCGTTGTTGCGGTCGCGGTCGCCCAGGGCATCCCGATCAAGTTTGTCGATCCGCAGCTCGAAGCGATCCGTCTGCAGCTCACCAAAGAAAAACGCCAGGCAGCAAGCCCAACGACTTGGGAAAAGGCCACTCCGGCACCTGTTCACGCCGAAGCCAAGCCGAGCCATCCAGTCGAAGCTGTTGCCCCTACCCCACCCTACAAACCCGCGAAGCGGAGAACCAAGGCACCCGTGCCGGAGATCCTCGCCCCTGTCGAACTGCACCAGGTGGTGCCGGAAGCCGCTCAAACCGCCGCACAGTGGAGCGCTGGCCAGCGAAGGCCTGTTGTGCCGCCGTACCTCGTCGGTGATGCCTCAGTGGCCTATGTCGTCTTGCATGTGGCCCCTGATGGCATCGTGGTGGACCACAAAAGGACCGTGGCCATCTACCCAGTGCCGACTGGACTTGTCCTGCAGGCGGGCGACCGGATTGCCATCGGGCGCAATGGCGAGCTTCGCTTGCATGCACCAGAGCAAGGAGCTGGTAAAGGTATTGGCTGATTGCCTTATTTAATGTTTTCTGTAAAATTACAATAACACAACGTCGTAAAAGGTGAAAACATGATTATCGGAGTTTTGAATCAAAAAGGAGGCGTCGGCAAGACGACCATTAGCGTGAACCTTGCCGCGTGCCTGGCACGCACTGGTGCGCGTGTCTTGCTTATCGACGCCGACCCCCAAGGAAGCGCCCTCGATTGGGCTGCAGCTCGCCAAGGCACCCCCCTCTTTTCTGTTGTCGGATTCCCACGCGCCACCATCCACAAAGAAATCGCCCAGCTTGGCCAAGGCTATGACCATATCGTCATCGATGGCCCGCCGCGAGTCACCGACCTGGCCCGATCCGCAATCATGGCGTCCGATATCGTGGTGATCCCAGTCCAGCCGTCGCCCTACGACATTTGGGCTGCGGAAGAAGTTGTAAAGCTGGTTACTGAGGCCCGTGTTTATAAAGAAAACATCAAATCTGTTTTTGTAGTAAATCGCAAAATCACAAATACAGCGATAGGGCGTGACGTGCGAGAAGCACTTGCCGCTTACCCGGTCCATGTCCTGGATGCCAGTGTGGCCCAGCGGGTCGTTTTTGCCGAAGCTGCGGCCCAGGGCCAAGCCATCTTTGAAATTGACCCAGCCGGGCCTGCGGTGGCCGAGATTGAGGCCGTGGCGGCCGAGCTGATGGAGTTCGCAAAATGACCGGTAAGAAAATCGCCTTCGGGACCAAGCCGACCAACAAGCCAGCACTGGCACCCGCCGATACGTGGGTAGAGAGCCGCGATGCCGGCGAGGCCGAGGCCATGAAGCGCCTGACCATCGACATACCGGAGAGCTTGCACCGGGCGATTAAGTCTCAGTGTGCCATGCGCGGCACCAAGATTGCAGACGAAGTTCGAGAACTACTTTTAAAGAAATACGGAAATCCGTAAATACGCTTTTCCGTATTTATGTAAAATCAAAAGCGGATCTGAGCAGGGCGGTAACCCCGCTCAGACCCTGGCCACAAAAACCTATACAGGAGGAAATCATGGTTAAGAAAGATTCTAACGAGGGGGGCGGTTTTGCCCGCTATTGGCAAGAAAACGGCAGCATCTTGCTGCCTCTGGCCACCATTGCCGCCATCCAAGCCGACGCCGAGGCCGCGCTTGAAGCGGCCGATATTGCATTTTTGGAAGAGGCTGAAGCCAAAAAAAAGGCAGCTATCGAAGCCGCAAATCTAAAGGCCAAAACACCTGCAGCAAGCGCTCCCGCCATCAAACCAGGACCACGGGACGTTGAGATCTTCACGCACGCCGCCGTTGAAGAGCTGCTGGACAACCAATGGCGAATGGACACCACTCAAAAGCAGGCAGGTCAAAAAATCACCGAAAAGCTGGCAAATGGAGCCACCCGCTGGCGCACCATCCCCAGCGTCAAGCCCGCCGATATTCTGGCGCTGGCCGCGCAGTTCGAAAACATGGCCGCGCCAATCAAGCAGCTCGCCGGCGAAATTGAACTCATGAACCACCTGCCCGCCGCAGACTTCCAGATCACGCCCATCTTGCTCTTGGGAAGCCCAGGCATCGGCAAAACAGCCTTTGCCATGGCGCTTTCAAAAATCATGGGCCTGCCGTTCAACAAACTAAATGGGGTCGAGCCGTCGTTCACGTTGACCGGCTCACACCCGACCTGGACGAAAGCTGCCCCCGGCATGATGCTGGAGCAACTCGCCGTGCATGGCTGCGCGGCACCTCTGTTTTTAGTCGATGAAATTGACAAGCCCAGCGGCGACCGCTATCCCATCGTGAGCGCCCTGTTAGAGCTGCTGGAGCCGGAAAACGCCACCGAGTTCAAGGACGAATTTTTCCAAGCCAGCTTCAATGCCAGGCACGCGATCTGGCTGCTGACCGCCAACACGACCACCGGTGTCAGCGCTCCCTTGCTATCCAGAATGGCGGTGTTTGAGATCCCGCCGCCCGGCATCGAGCAGCGCAAACGCATCATCAACGCCGAATTCAAAAAACTGTGCAGCCGCAGCCGGTTCAACGTCAAGACCACAGACATCGAGGTAACGTTGTTGGCCGAGCGGATGGACCTCGATTTGCGCAAAGTCACGCGCATCGTCCGAGACAGCTTTATTGCCGCCATTGGGCATGACCAGTTGCTGGCCAGGATCAATTTGCCACAGCTCCAAAAGTGGGAATCGTTTGACGTGACCACGACAGAAAACGCCAGTGTCCATTGACCGCCATGCTGGTTTTCCTGGACACCGAATTCACCGATCTTGTTCGGCCCGACCTCATCAGCCTGGCGCTGGTGAGTGAGGATGGCCGCGAGTTTTACGCCGAGCGCACCGACTACCGCGAAGACGACTGCAGCGACTTTGTGCGGGAAACGGTGCTGCCATTGCTTGGGGGCGTGCCTGATGCGGCCTGCACCCGGACAGAACTGACCGACCGCCTGCGAGATTGGTTCGAGCAGTTGCCGGAACCGGCCACCATCATTTACGACTTTGAGAGCGATTGGCTATTGCTGGTGGATGCCATCCTTGGCCGTACTCACAAAAATCCGCCCGCCAATTTTGGCGAGCCGCTGCACTTGGGCAACTCCAGCATCACGCACCCGGTCTTTGAGCGGGCACAGAACAACACCTACACCCTGAGCTGGCTCCCGCACCATGCGCTGGTTGATGCGCGGGCGCTGATGGCGGGCTACCGTGCCTGGCATCAGTTCATGGAGAAGATTTGGAGGATCGAATGATTCTGTTTTGTGGTGACCCGCATGGCCATTTTGGTCACATCATCGAGGCCGTCCAGGAACACCAGCCTGAAGCCGTTATCCTGTTGGGTGACTTGCAAGCCCAAAGACCGCTGGAGGTCGAGCTGACCCCGATCCTGGACAAGACCGAAATCTGGTTTATTCACGGCAACCACGATACCGACTCAGAGGCCGATCATGACAACCTTTTTGGCTCGAAATTGGCAAACCGAAATCTGCATGGCCGGGTGGTCGAAATCGCTGGCCAGCGCATTGCGGGATTGGGTGGCGTCTTTCGTGGCAAAGTGTGGGCACCCCCGGCACCGGCCCGGTTCGAAGACCCCCAACACTATCTCGCCCGATGCGGCAAAGGCAACTTCTGGCGTGGTGGTTTGCCACTCACGCACCGAAGCACCATTTTCCCGGTCGATTACGAGCGCTTGCAAAAGCAGCGTGCCGACATTCTGGTCACGCACGAGGCTCCCAGCGCACACCCACATGGGTTTGCCGCCATTGACGAGCTGGCCCGCCGCCTGGGCGTGACCGCAAGTTTCCACGGCCACCATCACGACCAGATTGACTACCGCTTAGAGCGTGCCCGCTTGGGTTTCGACGCCTTTGGCGTTGGCTTTCGCGGCATCATCGACCAGGACGGCCAGACCAAAACCGAAAACGTCATCTGGAAAACACTTTTTAGGACATCTCCCGAATGACCCGGCCGCCCAGGCGGCATCCATACCGCGCACCTGGTGCACACACATCAGGCGTTACGTTAAATCAGGCCTTCTGGTTGACGCCAGAAACCGAGGGTTTACTGAACGCGAACCCTCGGTCGGCAACGCCAAGCGATACCTGCCGGTCGCACGTCCGCCAGCTTCGACCGCTTTGTGCCCTTATGTACATCTCTACATAAGTGCCCATTGCTGCCGTTGGTCGCTGGACTGCGGATGACGGCTATGCAGCG
>JAYWCQ010000235.1:0-7981 GCA_043780435.1 Polaromonas sp. | reverse complement strand
CATAGGCATAAAAAATCATTGTCTGTCCTGCGACAACATTGCAATTGCCATCAGTTTCAAATTTGTAGCTGCCTGCCATCCAAATACCACCATCTGGAGGGCCACCACCCGCGTTGGCGTTGTCGATATCATCATTCCCAGTAACAGCGATACCACGGCCAGCAAGCGACAGGTTGCGTAAACGAATACGTTCATCATGGTCAGGGGGGCTGTAATTACCAATATACGAACCTGTGCAACCCGACTTGGATGAGCCGGTTGTGGTTGTCGTCGTTGTTGCGGTCGTGCCGTTGGCCGTTGGCGTGACCGTGGTCGTTTTACCAACGTTGCATCCGCTGGCAACCAGAGCAGCTAGTAACGCAGTTGAAAGCATAAAGACGCGTTTGCTTTCAAACCTTGTATTTAATGTATTTAGCCATGCCATGATGTTAATTCCTTAAGAATATATTGAAAAACTGAATTGCGCTATTTTTTCTTTTGTAACAACTACTTAAAGTGAACTGTTAAAGTGTCAGCCGCCTGACTAAAACCGATTCTGCACGAATTATATTGGGCTTGAGGTATTAATTCGTAACAACGCTGAAGAGTGCAACTTATTCCCAATATATAAAGCATGTATTAATGGCATTTCGACATATCAATGCTAATAAAAAAACGTAAGGTATTGATTTATATTGATTATTTTTCAAATACTAAATGAGATGTTGGAATGTAAAGTTTGAAATGTTACTTGACGTGTTGTTCAAACTCTACAGTGTAGTCATTGGCAAGCCATCGCGAAGCGGTAGCCGTAGCTACCTTTGCCCAGTGCGGAACTCTATTTTCCAATGGTGCCTAACAAAACTTTCAAATCATCTTTCGCAGCATCGGCCAAAAACTGTCCGCCAAAGATGCTGAAATGCTCATGGTCAACATAGTAAATCCGAGTGCCATCGGTGACTTTACAGATTTTTTCGTCGCACAGGTACTTGAACGGGTCAAAAGTATCGACGTTGATGCTTTTAAGATACGCGGCAAAGTAAGCGCGGTATTGGCCGTCATTGTGCAATGCTTCAGTCAGGGCAAGGTTGCAGTTGGATTTTTCAGAGAATCGAATAGGACGCGTCAAACAAGCACGCGGGTTTGCGCCTACGGGTGGGGCTAAGAATACGATGACGCGTTTGCCCAAACCTTGCAAACTTTGGTAATAAGCCACATCTTTCTCAAAAGCCGCTTTGAACTGCTGGCTACTGACGGGTGTAGAGCCTACGCGGTCAAACCCGTTGAAATACAATGGCCAGTTGGCCGCCAAAATAATGGTGTCAACGCTGGGTGTTTTTGCAATATAGGCACGTGTTGCATTGACCAATTCCGAGCAATTTTCGTAAGCGATTTCAGGGAAGCCGTGGCACAAACCACGGCCAAATTGTCTGAAGACAAAAGTTGAATCCCCCGATTGTTCTGAATAGCTTTGCAGCATAGGCGCAAAGTTGTTGCCTACGCTGTCGCCAATCAGCAGGGTTGTGGGCGGTTTGCTCGGGGCGTTGCCGATGTTGCACCAATCGTCATGATTTGGGCCGTTGGTGATGAACTTGCAGGGTGTTGCAAATGTCAGGTTATCCCAAGTGTTGACGCCATTGATTTGCGCTGCTGTGCGCGCCGGAATGCCATTGTTTTGGAAAATCACCCAGCCAGCCAAGCCTAATGCCGTAACGCAAGCCACCAAAACAGTGATTTTGGCAGCACTATTGCCGTTAGCACGGATAGGTTTTTCAACAAAATAATAGGTCATCCAAGCCAGTAAAACGCTGAGGCTTACTGCAAAAACTCGGTTACCTAAACTAGGTGTTTCACTTTCGATAATCCGCATAAACGACAACATTGGCCAGTGCCACAAATACAGAGGGAAGCTGATTAAACCGACCCAAACGAGCAGACGGTTAGAAAGCACAAAGCGGTTAAACCACGCTATGGGGCCCGCAAAAATCAGCAAAAATGAACCGAGCACAGGCAAAATTGCCCAAGTTCCTGGAAAAGGCCGGCCTTTGTCGATTTTGAAAAAGGCAATAGCCAACAAAATGACACCTAATGCAGAAGCCGTTTGTCGAATGCGGTCACTGAATTGCCAAGGTCTATCCGTGCCAGTACGAGGCTGTGTGCTGATATAGGCCAGCAAAACGCCAGTGAGCAGTTCCCAAATACGCGTGGCGGGCGAGTAAAAAGTACCGGTCGGATCTGGCCGCACCAAATACACGTTGTAAGCGAATGAACCCAACAGCAATGTGGCGAAAAGCACTAAAAACAAGGTTTTTCGTCGCCACGTGACCCATACCAACAGTGGCCAGACGATATAAAACTGCTCCTCAATCGCCAATGACCACAGGTGCAACAACGGCTTGGTTTCAGCTGCGTTGTTGAAATAACCCACTTCTTGCCAGAAGTAGAAATTGGATACAAAGCCTGCACCTGCTGCCGCATGCTTGCCTAATTGCTTGTATTCGTCACCCAACAGCCCAAACCAGCCAAAAACAAGGCAACTGAACAAAACCAAGGTGAGTGCGGGGAAGATGCGCTTGATGCGGCGACCGTAAAACTGAGCAAAGCTGAAACTGCCACGGTCGATGTTCTCAAAAATAATGCTGCTGATCAGGTAGCCAGAGATGACAAAAAAGATGTCCACCCCCATGAAGCCTGCTTTCAAGGTGTCTGGAAAAGCGTGGTAAATGACCACGCTGAGCACTGCAATCGCCCGCAGCCCGTCAATGTCGGGGCGATATTTGGGGTGCGTCAGTGCAGGAACGGGTGACAAACCGTTAGATTTCACGCTAGAGGACATTAACTCAGCGACTCCCAGCGCTCCATAGCGGCCAGCAACAGCTCGTCCAGCTCCGCATCGCGCTGCGTCAGTTGCAAAGCCAGTGCGGGGTCGCTGCTGTAAATGCTGCCATCGGCCAGCTTGGCACGTACTTGTGATTGTTCTACTTCTAAAACTTCAATTTTCTTCGGTAATTCGTCCAAATCGCGCTGTTCTTTGAAGCTTAATTTACGTGCTTTGGTCAGGTTTTTTAGCGCGCCTGTGGATGAGTTGGCACCCGTGGCGGGCGCATTGAAGATGTTGATTTGCTCGGAATGCTCACTATTTAATAGCAATTTAGACAATGAATTCGCCGGCTTGAGTGCTTTTTTGGTATCTAAAGTGGCATTTTTGGCGGCAATCTCCTTGGCGCGCTTGCTTTGCACCAACCAATCTTGCACGCCGCCCTCGTACTCGCGCCACTGGCCGTCACCCTCGTAGGCGATGGTGCTGGTCACAACATTGTCCAAAAAAGTGCGGTCGTGGCTGACTAAAAATACAGTGCCTTCGAAGTTTTGTAGCAAATCTTCCAGCAATTCTAAGGTGTCAATTTCCAAATCGTTGGTCGGCTCGTCCAGCACCAGCACGTTGGCGGGGCGGGCATAGAGGCGCGCCAGCAGCAAGCGGTTGCGCTCGCCGCCGCTCAGGCTGCGCACGGGGGATCGCGCCCGCTCGGGGCTGAACAAAAAGTCGCTCAGGTAGCTTTTGACGTGTTTGCGCTGATTCCCAATCTCAATCCACTCGCTGCCGGGGCTGATGAAGTCTTCCAGTGTGGCGTCCAAGTCCAGGTTGTTGCGCATCTGGTCAAAATACGCCACATCCAGCTTGGTGCCTTGTTTGATTTTGCCGCTGTCGGGCTGCAAATCACCCAAAATCAGCTTCAACAGCGTGGTTTTGCCAGCGCCATTCGGGCCCAACAAGCCAATTTTATCGCCGCGCAGGATGGTGCCGGTGAAGTTTTTGACGATGACTTTGGTGCTGATGACCTTGCCGTCCGCGTCCAAAGTGTTGAATGATTTACTCACATTCTCTAGCTCGGCGACGATTTTGCCGCTGCTCTGTGCCGATGCCACGTCCATTTTCACACTGCCGACCACGTCGCGGCGGGCTTCACGGGTGCTGCGCAGCTCGCCCAAACGGGTGATTCGGGCTGTAGCGCGGGTGCGGCGGGCTTCGACGCCTTTACGTATCCACACCTCTTCTTGCGCCAAGAGCTTGTCGGCGCGGGCGTTGATGACGGCTTCTTGCGCCAATTGTTCTTCTTTTTGCAGCAAATACTGCTCAAAGTTGCCAGGGTAGGACAGCAGCTTGCCACGGTCCAAGTCAACAATCCGGGTGGCGACGCGGTTCAAAAAGCTGCGGTCGTGGGTGATGGTGATGACGCTGCCTTTGAAGGCGATCAGCAGGTCTTCCAGCCACTCGATGGAGTCCAAATCCAGATGGTTAGTCGGCTCGTCTAACAAGAGCACATCGGGCTGCGACACCAAGCCCTGTGCCAAAGCGACGCGTTTTTTGTTACCGCCCGAGAGCGTGCCGATGATGGCGTCGCCATCCAGATGCAGGCGCTGCAGGGTCTCCGTGACGCGCTGCTCCCAGTTCCAGCCGTCCACGGCCTCAATTTGGCTTTGTAGGGCATCCAAATCGCCCAAACCGGTCATGTATTCATCCATTAAGGCAATAACCGGCGCAATTCCTGCCTGAACTGCTGCAAAAATAGTAGCAGTTTGGTCTAAGTCCGGCTCCTGCGACACATAGGCCATGCGCAGGTTGTTTTGCAATTGCAGGGTGCCGTCATCCACTTTTTCAAAGCCAGCCAGGATTTTGAGCATGGACGATTTGCCCGCCCCGTTGCGGCCGATGATGCCGACGCGCTCACCCAGTTCAAGTGAAAAATCGGTGTGGTCGAGCAGCGCAACGTGCCCATAAGCGAGTTGTGCGTCTATAAGGGTAATCAAAGCCATGGGTGAAAATCGTTTCAAAAAGCGAGAGGAATAACCCTAGATTGTCCTTCATTGGGGCTTACCCTTAAAAACGCTAGTCGCTATAGTGTTAAATCAGTACCAAATATATTCACGGAAGCCAATTAACCAGATGGATGCTCGAATGGAACTGCAAATAAATGGCAAAGCCATGACGGCGGATATAGACCCAACGATGCCGCTTTTGTGGGCGCTGCGGGACGTGTTTAACCTGACGGGGACCAAATACAGCTGTGGCGTCGCGGCTTGTGGGGCGTGCACGGTGCGGGTGGATGGGCAGGCGGTGCGGTCTTGCGTGACGCCTGTGTCTACGGTTGTGGGTAAGCAGATCCAGACCATCGAGTCGCTCGGCACGGCAGACAAGCCGCATGCGTTGCAGCAAGCTTGGATTGCCGAGCAAGTGCCGCAGTGCGGTTATTGCCAAAGCGGGATGTTGATGGCGGCAGCGGCGCTGTTGGAGAAAACGCCGAAACCGACCGATGCGCAGATTGACGAGGCGATGAGCAATATTTGCCGTTGTGGAACGTACCAGCGGGTGCGGGCGGCGATTCACCGCGTAGCCAATGGTGGTGTTGCCACTAAGGCTGCAACGGGAGCCGTGAAATGAAGCGCCGCACGCTGATTTTGAGCGCTTTGGGCGCGACCAGCGCCTTGGTCGTCGGCTGGGGCGTCATGCCAGCGCGGTCGCGTTTAGGGGCTAAAACCTTGATGCTGCCGAAAGAAGGGGACGTGGCGCTGAACGGCTGGATCAAAATCGCCGCCGATGGCACGGTGGTGCTGGCCATGCCGCGCAGCGAGATGGGGCAGGGCATTCACACGGCGTTAGCCATGTTGGTGGCTGAGGAGCTGGATGTGCCATTGAGTGCGATGCGCTTGGAGCAGGCTGGGTCAGACACGATTTATGGCAATGTGTCCATGCTGGTGGCGTCTTTGCCGTTTCACCCCACTGAAACCGAGGGAGAGCACAAGGCGACCAAGGTCAAAGTGGGGGAATGGGTTTTGGGCAAGTTGGCCCGCGAATTAGGCGTAAATGCTACGGGTGGCTCGTCTAGCGTGGCAGACGCCTGGGAGCCACTGCGTCTGGCCGCAGCCACGGCGCGTGGCTATTTATTAGGAGCGGCTTCGTTGCAGTGGAAGCTGCCGGTGGACGAGTTGACTGTGAAAGACGGCGTGGTGTCACATGCGTCGGGTAAATCAGCGCCCTACAAAACTTTTGCTAAATTTGCGGCCGCAACGCCGCCAGGCGAGGTGAAACTGAAACCCCGTGCAGGCTGGAAGTTGATTGGCAAAAACGCCCCACGCACCGATATTCCATCCAAAGTCGATGGCTCCGCGCAGTTTGGCATGGATGTACGCTTGTCCGACATGCTGTTTGCCAGCGCGCGCATGTGTCCGATGTTAGGCGGTGGGACGGGCGTTATCCCGTCAAATGCCGCCTTGACGATGCCTGGGGTGGAACGCTTGGTTTTATTGCCGCCTTATGCAGGGTCAACCGCTGGCTTTGCTGTGGTCGGTAAAACGTCTTGGCACGCAAGGCAAGGTGCCTTGGCGGTTGATGCGACGTGGCAGCAACGACCGTTAGGGGGGCTGGATTCGACGGACATTCAAGCCAAGCTCTTGGCAACCGTGAATGATCCGGATAAGACGGGTTTTGCGTTTTACACACGAGGCGATGCGCAGGCGGAGTTGACGGCAGCGGCCTCTGAAACTGGTAAGTCGGCGGGGAAGCGCGTGATTGAGAGCACCTATACCGCGCCCTACTTGGCTCATGCCACGATGGAGCCGATGAACTGCACAGCGCAAGTCAAGGCGGGCAAGGTAACAATTTGGGTGCCGACGCAGGTGCCGCAGTTTGCCCGGATGGTGGCGGCCAAGGTGGCCGGTGTCGCGATTGAGGACGTGACGATCCACGTCACGTTGCTGGGCGGAGGATTTGGACGCCGTTTGGAGTCAGACTTCGTCGCCCAAGCCGTGCGTGTGGCGATGGATTGCGGCGGCAGGCCGGTACAGCTGGTCTGGCCGCGTGAAGAAGATATGACGCATGACTTTTACCGCCCTATGCACGTCGCTAAATTGAGTGCAGTGATGGATGCTAAGGGTGCTGTTAGCACGCTGCGCATCAAATCAGCGGGTGATGCGATCAGTCCACGGGTGATGGCGCGTGTCGGTTTTGCTGCGCCTATTGATATGCCCGATAAAACCACCAACGAAGGCTTGTTTGACTTGCCTTATGGGGTGGCGAACCAGCACATGGCGCATGTGGCAACGCGTATGGATGTGCCGGTTGGCTTTTGGCGCTCGGTCGGGCATTCGCACAATGCGTTCTTTTCAGAGAGTTTCATTGACGAGTTAGCAGTGAATGCTAAGCAAGATCCTGTTGAATTCAGGCGGCCATTGCTCAAAGAGGCACCTCGTTATCTGGCTGTGCTTGATCTGGCTGCTTCAAAAGCCAATTGGGGTAGTGCCTTGCCTGCGGGGCGTGCTCGTGGTGTGGCGCTGCACGAGTCGTTCGGCACTATCGTGGCACAAGTGGCGGAAGTGTCCATGGAAGATGGCAAGCCAAGGGTGCATAAAGTTGTTTGTGCTGTAGATTGCGGTACGGTGGTCAATCCTGATACGGTGAAGCAGCAAATGCAAAGTTCAGTGGTCTTTGCCTTGTCTGCGGCTCTGTATGGAAAAATAGATATACAAGCGGGCGTGGTGCAGCAAAGCAACTTCCCCAACTACCCTATGGTGAAGATGGCGCAATCACCCGTGGTGGACGTGTATATCGTGCCAAGTCAGCGCCCCCCAGCAGGTGTGGGTGAGCCAGGGGTGCCGCCCTTGGCGCCAGCGGTGGCTAATGCTTTGTTTGCCTTGACGCAAAAGCGGTACAGGAGCTTGCCACTGGCGTAATAGATGGTGTTTGCGATTTATTGAATAAATCGTAAAAATAGTTGCAAGCAATGGAAAACCCGATGTACAATCGAAGACCGCGCCAAGACAAGCGTTCTTTACTTTAATGTAAAGAATACAAGTTTTAATACGGGAAAAAATTCTCAAATTGTTGACTGAAGTTAAAAATTTGGTATATAATTCGAGGCTCAGCTGATTACAGCAAAGCTTACTGAAAAACAGAAAATGTTTGGCGGTAGAGATCATTAAAAATATACAGCCGATAAGCGTGGGT
>JAYWCQ010000234.1:0-6711 GCA_043780435.1 Polaromonas sp. | reverse complement strand
AGAGATTTCCCATGCAGACATTGTCAACGCCTCTGCGTATTTACGCAGTCGCAACCACGACACAAACAGTATGAATTAAATCCCGAAACTTTGCAGTTCGACCACGCCTTTGGGCGTTTTAAAGGTCACCGTGATATTGGCGTCGCCCTCAGACAATGTGACACCCACTAGCCCAATCGCGTCATACGCGGCTTGCAGTTTCTCAGGCGTGGGCGAGGCCACCGCCACGCTTTGCAGCGACACGCCAGAGCGGGGCAAGGTGTTTCTGGGGTGCAGCCGCAGCGGTTCTGCAGCGTTCGTCTTGCCCCATTGGATCAAACTGGGCAATGCGCCGTTGAACAAACGCTGGCCATCGTCACGCACGGTGATTTTCCACTCCAAACGGCCTTTGCGGGTCGGGCGACTGGCTTCGACGGCTGGTCCGCGGTCTATGCCTTGCGCCTTCAACGCGGCGCGCGCGGCTTGGATATCTTCCGTATTCGCCACAAAATGCACCAAACGCGGCTCTTTGGCGACGGCGGCTTGCAACGCAGCATCATCCATGTCAAACCAACGGCTGTTTTTAACCTCATTTTTAGTGCTATTTTGGCCACTAGCCGGCGTATTTGTTGCCTGAATCGCTGCTTTTTTAATAGCAATAATCTCAAAATAAGCCAGCGGGAAGCTGGGCGTTGCAATTTTGAACAAGCGGTTATGCGTGCCGAATTGTGGGTGGTCGCCACCCGCTTCAGGGGTGATACCCAGCGTGGCTTCGCACCACGCCACACCTTGCTCCAGCGTGTGGGCGACGACGACGATGTGGTCGATTTGTGTTTTCAAAACTGTTGGCTCAGCATTGGGCTGAGATGGTGCAAAAGCGCGTGCTTCGCGGTTTGATCGGGCAATAAGAGTCATAAAGTGAGTGTCATGCAGACTTCATGGCTTCTTTGATGGTATCCGCCAAAGCTTTGATACCGATATTGATTTGATCGACCGAAGCCGTCACAAAGCTCAAACGCAAGGTGCGCGGGTCGGCGTTGTCGGCGTAAAAGGGCGAGCCCGGCACGAAGGCGACGTTTTTGTCGACCGCTTTTGGCAGCAGCGCCACAGCGCTCATGCCGGCGGGCAAACGCGCCCACAAAAACATACCGCCCTCGGGTGAGTTCCACGTCACACTTTTATCCGGATTGCCGGGCGTGACTGGCATTTCACGGGCTAAAGCGACCAACATCGCATCACGCTGCGATTTGTAGAGCTTGCGAATCATCGGCACGTGGCGGCTTAAAAAGTCGCCCTGCATGACTTCAGAAGCAATCCGCTGGTTAAAACTTGGGGTGTGCAAATCTGCCGCTTGCTTGGCTTGCAGAATTTTGGGGTACAAGGCCTTGGGCAACACCATGAAGCCCAGGCGCAGGCCAGGCGCCAGCACCTTGCTGAAGGAGCCTAAATAAACGCAGCCATCAGGGTTGCGCGCGGTCAACGGCAGGGGTGGATGTTCGTCAAACCACAGCTCGCCGTACGGGTTGTCTTCCACAATCGGCAAACCCATCTCTGCCGCCGCCGCGCTGAGCTGCGCACGGCGCGCTTCGGTCATGGAGCGACCGGTTGGGTTTTGGAAGTTGGGCAGCACGTACAAAAAGCGGGCCATATTCCCACCTTGCGTGGCCTTGGCTTTCAAGTCCGCAATATCAATGCCTTCTTCATCACTGGCCACGGAAACAACTTCAGGCTCCATCGGTGTGAAGGCTTGCAGTGCGCCTAAATACGTGGGTGTTTCAACGATGATTTTGCTGCCTGCGTCGATCAAAATTTTGGCCAGCAAATCCAAACCTTGCTGCGAGCCGGTGGTGATCAAAATTTGGTCAGGATCAACTTTCCATGGCAAACCAGCGGCGACTTGCGCACGCAGCGGTGCAAAACCTTCGCTGGCGGCGTATTGCAAGGCGGCTTTGCCGTCTTCCGTCAAGACTTTGGCGCAAGCCGCGGCGAACTCGGGGATGGGGAAGGTCAGCGGGGAAGGCAAACCACCCGCAAAGCTGATGATGCCGGGTTTGTCCGTCACTTTCAGTATTTCACGTATCACTGAAGGGTTCATTTTTTCGGCGCGTCTGGCCTGTTTCCATGGCATGCTCATATTATTTTCCAGTTTTATAGTGTATGAATTTTAGATCACAGCTTGAACAAGGGTTGGACGATAGGATATACGACGGTAGTGCCAGAGGAAACGGCGGCGAAGACGGTGAGGGCGAGTAGTTGGTCGGTTGTCATTTCGAGCTCCTCAAAGCTGACGTACCCACTGGCAACCTCTTCCCCACAAACACAGTCGCAATCACCGCCAGCCCAAAACCCAGCGTCATTGCATCGATTTTCTCTCCCAACAACGGGATGGCGAACAGCAGGCTCAAGAACGGTTGGACGAGCTGGACTTGGCTGACGCGGACGGCCCCGCCTAAAGCTAAGCCCCGGTACCAGGCGAAAAAGCCCAGCCACATGGAGAAAACAGCGACATAGGCAAACGCCCACCAGCTGCTAGGGTGGATGGCGGCTAGGTTTGGCGGCAGGTTCAGCCACGTCATGGGAACGGTAATTGGCAATGACAGCACCAAGACCCAGCAAATCACCCGCTCTGCGCCCAAGGATGGCGTTAAGCGCGCGCCGCCGATGTAGCCAAACGAGGCGCCGAGCATGGCGAGGAGCAAAAACACATCTGCGGTGTGCAGGCTGACATGCCCCGTCGCATCTGCTGAACGCAGCACCATAAACGCCAAAACCAGCAGCGAGCCCAACACCGCGCACAGCCAAAACCCGGCGCTGGGCTTTTGGCGAAACCACAATGCGGCAATCACCGCTGTGCTGAGTGGCAGCAAACCGGTAACGACGGCACCATGCGTGCTGGGTACATCTTGCAAGGCCAAAGACATGAACAAGGGGAAGCCGACCACCACGCCACAGGCGGTGAACGCCAGCAAACCCCACTCGGCTGCGTTTGGCAGCTTCCAAACCATGGTTTTAGCGTTTTTAGGGTCTGATTTATGGTCATTATCTGGCTCTAGCCGGCGTATATATTGCCTAAGAAGATATAAAATTGATAGCAAACCAGCCACTGCTGCGCGGCCAAAGGTGATGAACCAAGGCGTCAACTGTGGGTCTGCAGCCGTACCGACGGCCAGCTTGGTCAAGGGCAATGTGGCGGCAAAAATCGTGACGCCTAAAAGCCCTAGCCATAGGCCAGTTTTGACGTTTTGGGTTGATATGTGTGCCGAATTCATACTAAAAAGTCGCCATCCAAGCCGCTGTCACAGCCAACACGGTTGCCATGAAGCGGTTAAACCGCGCTAAACGGTGTCCTTGCTGCAGCCAATCGCGCAGCAGCGAGCCCATCACGGCGTACAGCAAATTGCTCGCAAAGCCGAAAAACAACATGATGGGCAAGAGCAATGCAAAACGATTTGCAGCGTCAGCGCGCCCCGCCATCCATCCGGCCACCACAGCCAGCGCCAACATCCAAGCCTTGATGTTCAAAAACTGCAGCATCACACCTTGAAAAAATGTGATGTTCAAGCGGGACTCATCAACCGAGCTCAATTTGCTTGCCGTGCCAATTTTGTACGCCAACCACAGCAAATACGCCACTCCCAGTACCTTGATGCCCAGCCGCAGCGCGGGCATAGCGACCACCAAAGCGCCCACGCCGCCAGCGCACAAGGTAAAAAGCAGCCCCCAGCCGATGGGCACGGCGCACACAAAAGTCATCGCGTGCTTCAAGCCGTAGTTGGCCGCCAGCGCGGTGGACAGCGTGGTGTTCGGCCCAGGCGTGAAGCTGGCGGCGGTGGTTAAGGCCAATAAGGCGATGAATTCTGAAGTGTTCATAAATAATTTATTGATCAGGCCTGCTAAAGTTTTAACTTCCCCCCGTTCCCCCTGAAATTTTTCCCCGTTCGCCCTGAGGTATCGAAGGGTTGTCTCACTTGGGGATGCTTCGATACCTCAGCGCGAACGGTTTAAACTTAACCGAGCCATCAGTAGTATTGACAATGTAAGCGATAAAACAATACACTAGCAATACAGTACAGCAGTTCAGTTTATTTCAGTGTACTGTCATATTTATCAATACACGAACCCAAGAGAACCCAGCCCCTATCCCTGTCATTCCCGCGAAGGCGGGAATCCACGCGCACCACCATGGATTCCCGCCTTCGCGGGAATGACGAACTTAGCTCAAACCATGCAAGAAAAACTAAACCACAGTGCTTCCATGACTTTGGCGGAGCAGCTCAGCAGCCGCTTCGCCGAGCGCATCAACAGCCGGCTCTTGGCACCTGGCTCGCGGCTGCCTTCGGTGCGGCAGTGCGCGCAGCAGCAGCAGGTCAGCCCCTCTACCGTGGTGGCCGCCTACGACCAGCTGCTGGCTTTGGGCTTGGTAGAGGCGCGTAAAAACCGTGGATTTTTTGTTCGTGAATCCACACAAAACACCTCTTCAAATACACCTATAAATTCTCATCTACCCGTTTCATTTATTGACAATACTGCTATTAAAAATATAGCTAAATTACAGCCACTCACACGGCCTGTGAACGCCGCCATGCTGATTCGCGGCATGTTTGTGCCAGCCAGCGGCAAGCCCCAACCGGGCATGGGCACGTTTCCGCCCGAATGGCTAGCGTCTAGCTTCTTGTCCAGCGCGGTGCGCAAAGTCACCAGCCCGGCAGAATTGCAAAAGTTCTCGCTGTCGTATGGCGAACCACTGGGAGATTCGGCACTGCGTCAATCACTGTCCAACAAGCTCGCTGGTATCAACATATCTGCCAGCCCCGAGCAAATCATCACCACCGTAGGCGCAACGCATGCGCTGGACATGGTGAGCCGTACGCTCTTAAAAGCAGGGGATACGGTGATGGTGGAAGAACCCGGCTGGGCGATTGAATTTGCCCGTTTGCAAATGCTGGGTTTGCGCATTTTGCCCGTACCGCGCGGCCCGGATGGGCCTGATTTGGCGGTGATGACGCAGTATTGCGAAGCGTACCAAGGCACTGAGAATCGCCCCAAACTCTTTGTCAGCGTCAGCGTGCTGCACAACCCCACGGGCTACAGCTTGTCGCCAAGCAGTGCCCACAACATTTTGAAGCTGGCCAACCAGTACGACTTTCATATCGTTGAAGACGACACCTACAGCCACATCGCCCCCGCCCACGCCACGCGGCTGTGTGCGCTGGACGGCTTGCAGCGCACGATTTACGTCAGCGGTTTTGCCAAAATCCTCGCCCCCAACTGGCGTGTGGGCTACTTGGCCGCGCCGCCCAACTTGGTGGAGCAGCTGCTGGACACCAAATTGCTCGCCACGCTGACCACGCCATCGCTCCTAGAAAAAGCCGTTAGCCACTGCATCGACCAAGGCCAGCTGCGCCGCCACGCCGAGCGCATCCGCACCCAGCTTGATGCAGCACGGGGCAGATCGGTGAAGTTGGCACTCACCCACGGCTGCACGTTGGCTGCCGAACCGGCCGGTTTGTTTGGTTGGGTGGACACCGGCGTAGACACCGATGCCCTCGCCCAGCGCATGCTTGACCACGGCTACTTGCTCGCCCCAGGCGCTTTGTTTTTAGCCGACCACCGCCCCAGCACGCTGATGCGCATCAACTTTGCGACCACGCAGAATGCGGAATTTTGGCAAGTCTTTGCCAAAGAAGTAAGTCGTCAAGCGCTATAAGACAAAACCGTGCGTTGAAAACTTGCGCATTAACCTGATATATTGGGCTAAGCACGAGTTTTTGACATTTGTTTGAAATCCACAAGGAAGGCACACATGACGCAACACGACTTTCAGCCCGAAGATGGCGCGCGTATGGATGAATCCCAATCCATCAACGAGCAACCCAAGCACCACACGCCGCAGGGTTTTTCAGACCATTTTGCGCTGGCGTTTACCAAGATACTGCGGTTTTTTGCCGATACTTTTTTTGCCAAACGGTATGGTCATCGCGCCATTGTTTTAGAAACGGTCGCCGCTGTGCCTGGCATGGTGGGAGGCACGATTCAGCACTTGAAAAGTTTGCGCAATATGAAAGACGACGAGGGCTGGATTCGCACCCTGATGGAAGAGGCCGAAAACGAGCGCATGCATTTGATGACTTTCATTGAAATCGCCAAGCCAACGCTGTTTGAGCGCCTGGTCATCATGGGTGTGCAGTGGGTTTTCTATGTCGGGTTTTTCTTGCTGTATTTGCTGTCCTCGCGCACGGCGCACCGCATCGTCGGCTATTTTGAGGAAGAAGCCGTGCTCAGCTACGCGCTCTACCTGCAAGAAATTGACGCAGGCCGCTCACCTAACGTGCCCGCTCCCGCGATTGCCATTCATTATTGGAAACTGCCGCAAGGAGCCACGTTGCGCGATGTGGTCTTGGTGGTTCAAGCCGACGAGGCGCACCACCGCGACATCAACCACGGCTTTGCCAGCACGCTAGCGGGGCAGAATTCAGACACCGCCAACACCGCTCCCTACCCCGTGCATGCCGACGAGATTCGCATGAAGGCTTGAAGCTGCTTACAAAGCCAACGCCTAAAAGCCAGCCCAAAAAGCAAGCGCCCAAAAGAAAACGCCTTTAAAGATTTTGCAATCTCTAAAGGCGTTCAAGTTTGTGGTGCGGCTGGCAGGAATTGAACCCACGACCCCTTGGTTCGTAGCCAAGTACTCTATCCAACTGAGCTACAGCCGCACAGCATGTTGATTATAGC
>JAYWCQ010000233.1:0-9518 GCA_043780435.1 Polaromonas sp. | reverse complement strand
CGCTAAATTTGCCGTAATAGAAACAGAACGGCGCTGACCAAAATGGTTCAACTCGCGTGGCGCTACCGCTTCACGTACTTTTACCAATGCAGACAAGGGGATCATGGCTTCATTGCGACCACGCACGAAAATCTTTTCAATATCGTCGGGTGTGTCTCTGCCGGAAGCCTGCGTTTGTACAATCACATCGTATTGATCAGCGTCACGCTTGTAGCGCGTTACCTGCCGTCCTCCCAACATGGTTTCAACAGCCCGTGCGACAACTTCTACGCTGACACCCAAATCACTGGCTTTAGCTCGATCAACATCTATTTTTAACTCAGGTTTATTCAAGCGTAAATCAATATCAGGTGTTAGAAATCCTGGATTTTTACCAATTTCATCCATAAATTGACGTGTCACAGCATTCAGATTTTGATAACTTTCTGAAGTTGTCAGGATGAAATTGATAGGTCGTTCCCGGGAGCCTTGGCCTAGCGAAGGTGGCGTAATAGGAAAAGCTGTCACACCGGTCAAGAGACCAAAACTTGGTTGCATCTCACGCGCTAGCTCCAAAGTGGTTTTTTGACGATCATCCCAGTCTACAGCGAGGTAGAAAACATTGGCCTGTGAAACAGTTGGATTGCCAGCAGTCACAAAAATTCTGTCGAACTCCTTGTACTTCATCCCCATTTTTTCCATCTCACTCACATATTTCGAAGTGAAATCAAGCGTCGATCCATCCGGCGCATTCACCACAGCCAAAATAACGCCACGATCCTCTAATGGTGAAAGCTCACGCTTCATATTTGGCAAAATCAAATAAATTGAATAGGCACAAATCACCATGACGCCCAAAACAATCCAACGCGTATTCAAAAATGTACGCTTGAAAGAAGCAGTAAGCCCTTTCTTTTGATACTGTCTGTCGTAACCCGTTGTCACAATCCAACGCAGCAATGTACTATATCCGTTGGTAATGCCGGTTAAAACTTTTTCCATGGTGCGATCAAACCAATTGGGGTTTGGATTGTGCTTCAATAACAATGAGCACATCATGGGAGACAAAGTCAAAGCAACAAAACCGGACACCACAACCGCACCAGCCAAAGCCAATGCAAACTCAACGAACAAGCGACCTGTACGCCCAGGTGTAAAAGCGAGTGGCGCATAAACCGCAACCAGGGTCGCGGTCATGGTCACCACGGCAAAGCCAACTTCACGAACACCTTTGATAGCAGCGGAGAAAGGATCTAAACCTTCTTCAATATGCCGGTAAATATTTTCCAAGACCACAATGGCATCGTCCACGACAAGACCAATCGCTAAAACGAGTGCAAGCAAAGTCAGTGTATTGATAGTGAAACCTGCCAAAGCCATCATCGCAAATGCGCCAATCAAACTGACGGGAATGGTAATGATCGGAATGATCGATGCACGCAGCGTGCGCAAGAACACAAAAATCACCAACGCAACTAAAACGATAGCTTCAAGAATTGTTTTGTAAACATTGCTGATGGAGCGTTCAATAAAAACGGAATTATCGTTGGCAACATCAATCGTCATATCTGCTGGCAAATCGGCCTTAAGCTTTGGCATCATGTCACGCACACCTCTAGACAGCACCAAAGGATTGGCCGTGGCTTGGCGAATCACGCCCACAGAAATAGCGTATTTGCCATTCAGGCGAACAGAGCTGCGCTCTTCCGCCGGACCTTCTTGAATACGCGCAACATCGCGCATTTTCACAGGGAAACCGTTGACGGTTTTGATGACGATATCCGCAAACTGCCCAGGTTTTTCTAAGCTTGTTTGCGAGGTAACACTGAATTCACGCGTCGTTGACTCGATTCGTCCAGCAGGGATTTCAATGTTGTTGCGTCGAATGGCATCTTCAGCATCTTGCGTGGTTAATTTATAGGCTGCAAGTTTGTCCGTATCCAGCCACACACGCATCGCGTATTTACGTTCACCAAAAATACGCACATCAGCGGCTCCCGTCACGGTTTGCAGACGAGGCTTAACGATACGATTTACCAAGTCATTGATTTGGAGCGGGTTCAAAGTGTCACTCGAAAACGCCAACCAGATAACAGGGAAAGCATCTGACTCTACTTTTGCGATAACCGGCTCTTCAATGGCAGCAGGCAAACGATTACGCACACGTGATGTGCGGTCACGAACTTCAGCTGCAGCCGAATCAGCGTCTTTTTCTAGGCGAAAGCGCACACTGATTTGCGCTTGCTCAGCACGACTAACTGAAGTAATGACATCTACCGCATCAATACCGGCGATAGAGTCTTCCAATGTTTTGGCGATTTGTGACTCTATCACCTCGGCTGAAGCGCCAGGGTAACGCACACTGACAGTAACGACAGGTTCGTCAATTTTTGGATATTCCCTGACCGACAAGCGTGTAAAGCTCACCGCACCAATCAATACAACCAGCAACGATAAAACCGTTGCAAGAACGGGTCTGCGGATAGATGTTTCTGCGAGTTGCATCAGGATTTCCTTCTCAAGTTCCCTGCAGATTTAGAATCTGGTGCAGATGCGCTCTCCAAGCAGGGGTTTGGCCCTTCCATTGGTTTTGCTGCAGTTTTAATGCTGGGTAGCGGCTTGCCAGGCATTGCTGGCGGTGTAGCCGGCAATACGGCTAGTGAAGCAGCCTGCGGCATAGTTGGCGGAATATTTGGCGGAATTCCATCAGCAGGTTTGCCCGATGGTTTGCCCAGTTCAATGACTTTTACGGATGTACCATCTTTTTGGATGCGCTGTTGACCCGCAGTGACTACCTCATCCCCCTCTGCCAAGCCTTCTAAGATTTCAACCTTTCCTGGACGGCGAATACCGACTTTCACCTCCACGCGTTGGGTGATTTTGGTCTCTTTATCAGTGCCTTTGTCCGCACCATCCAACAGCTTGACTACAAACTGTTTTCCGGCCTGCGGAACAATCGCTTCTTCAGGAACAACAACCGCTTTTTCGCGTTCGCTAAAAACTGTGTTGACACGCGCAAACATACCTGGACGTAGCTGATTTTGACGGTTGTCAATACATGCTCGCACACCAACCGATCGGCCATTAGCGTCCAGCAAAGGGTCAATAGCCTGAATAATGGCGGTAAATTTACGTCCCGGCAACGCGTCTATATCTACCTGCGCTTTTTGGCCCTTTTTCACTTTGCTTTGAAAACGTTCGGGTAGACGAAAATCCACAAACACAGCCGCTATGTCCTCGATATTGACAATATCGCCACCATCTTTCAGATAATCACCCACGTTGACGGTACGAATCCCTGTCATGCCATCAAAAGGTGCCGTGATTTTGAGACGTGATGCTGTAGCTTGTGAGAGTGATAATTTGGCTTGCGCGACTTCTAAATTAGCTGCACTTTCTTCCACGGAGCGTTTACTGATGAAGTTTTGTGCAACCAGCTCTTGATTACGCTTATGGTTTGCTAAAGCAATCGACAACTCAGCTTGGCTTTGTTTGACTTGTGCCAACTGCAGCTGATCATCAAATTGCACCAAGAGCTGGCCTTTTTTAACGCGCTCACCATCCTTAAAGTTGAGCCGCGTGATGCGACCACTCACCTCTGGCCGCAGAGTCACACCTTGCCTTGACTTCAAGCTGCCCACAGCCTGCGTATCATCCGTCAGCTTCATAATCTCAACTTTGGCAGACTCAACAGATGGAGGCCGAACAGGTGCTGCGGCAGTACCTGCAGCTCCATTGGCACTACTTGTACTAGCTGGCGTCGCACTGCCCACCTGTCCACTAGTTTGACTACTAACTGGTGTTGAAGAACTTGGGTTTACTGTGATTGGCGCTTTATTTTGATACCACCAAGCTGCACCTGATGCAGCAGCAATACCCAGAACAGCAACTGTTGTATAGACCGATTTTGAAGCCATAGAAATAATTTGTGTCTCAGTTTTAAGTTGATTTAGTTATACACAAGCAAGTGGGTAACCGAGTCTCAAAGTCGTGATACGACAACGACTTTACAAAGACTTTACACAAATTTTGAAGGGCTTTAAAAAACCTATCGATTTCCTGCAACAGCTTGCATCACACCCATATTGGCCAAAGCATCTGCACGTTCATTTCCGGGGTCACCGGCATGCCCTTTTACCCAGCACCATTCAATTGTATGTCCGCCAGCATTTACAAGTGCGTCCAGTTTTTGCCACAAGTCTACATTTTTGACAGGCTGTTTCGCTGCCGTTTTCCAGCCCTTAGCTTTCCAGCTCGCCAGCCACTCGGTCATGCCTTGCAACACATATTTGCTGTCAATATACAAAGCAATATCACAGGGTCTTTTCAAGGCGCTCAAAGCCTCAATCACAGCCGTCATTTCCATGCGGTTGTTGGTGGTCAATATCTCACCACCAAAAAGTTCCTTTTCTAAATGTCCTTGTGATCTGAGAATTGCACCCCAACCACCCGGCCCCGGGTTACCTTTACATGCACCGTCGGTGTAAATCGTTATCTTATTCATAAATCTCAATAAATTCAGTTATCTACGCCAGCTTCTAATTTTATTGCCTTATTTGCTACGGAAACAGGAGCATTATTTGCAATTCTTGCCAGCTTTTTAATCGGACTAATCAAGCGCATCCCACGCACTCTTTTCACGGCAACCACAAAGTAAACAGCGCCTAAAATAGGCCAATACTGTTCGCCCAATTTATCCATCCAAGCAAACCGCTGCAACATGCCTTCACTTTTTACGGCAGGTCGGTAACAGCCAAAGTGACCCGGTTCAACATCAAAATTGAGGAGTCGCAACCAATCACGCAAACGTCGGTAGCCAATGAACTCGCCCGCCTCCGGTAGGTATAAATCGCCTACATTCAGTCGTTGGTAAAGATGGCTCCTCTTTTGCTTAAAACCCCAAAGACTTAAGGGGTTAAAGCCGCAAATGATTAACTTACCCTCCGGCACCAAAACGCGCTCCGCCTCTCTTAAGGTGGCGTGCGGATCCGGGCTGAGCTCTAGGCTATGCGGCAAAATCAATAGATCGAGACTATTTTCCGCAAAAGGAAGTGCCTCAAATTCAGTAAAAAAAGCTATGTTTTTACTCTCTTTTATAGCTTTAGCCGGCGTATTTACTGCCTGATGTGCTATTTTATTAATAGCAAAATCAACATCAAGCTCAGGTAAATACGGGGAAGCCACCCATCGATGCGGTATGCGACTCGCTTGCAAAGCATTTAATGCAGGCAAACCCAACTGCAAAGCATGGTAGCCAAAAATATCCGCCACCACACGCTCAAATTGCGCATACTCCCAATCCAACAAATATTGACCTGGGGGTGTTTTTAGCCAATTTTGCAAGTTTACTTGTTCAGTTTGGTTATTGTGACTATTTTCACTATTTTCACTATTTCCGATTACTCGCACGACTCAGTTTGGCGCTTTTGCCACCTTTACGAGCCAGCGATTTTACTTTGGCGGGCAGGTATAAAACAACCGATTGTTTTGCTTTGAAAGTGCTTGCAGCAGCTACTTTGTTCCAATCTGCAACACTGGCAACCGTCACTTTATAACGTTTTGCAATGGAGGTGACCGTTTCTGTCTTGCGCAACTTCACCAGCATTCGCTTCAACACAATTTCCGGTGAAAAACTGACTTGCCCATTGTCAGCCACATGTTCAGACACATCTTTGTCTTGCTTGGCTGATCGGGGCACCAGTAATGTAGAACCTTGCTTAATAAGCATACGCGGCGGGATGCGATTTAGCTCTCTGAACTGTGCCTCGTTCATGCCCACGCGTTTCGCAGCGTCAACAACCTTCATCGTAGAAGGCGCAATCCAAACCGTCCAGCCAGCAGTTTGTCCGTTATGAATAGACAAATTACGCTCAAAAATACCAGCACTGTCCCAAGGCAAGAGGATACGAGGCGTACCAGCTGCGAAAATGACGGGCTTGTTAGCCGAAGGATTCAAGGATTTGAAATCTTCCAGCTTGATTTCCGCCAATTTAGCAGCCAGAGCAACATCCAGATCGCGCGTAATGGTGACGCTTTGGAAATACGGATGATTCGGAATCTCCGGCAAAGTCGCATTGAATGTTTGCGGATTAGCCACAATGTTTTTGACAGCCAACAATTTAGGCACGTAGTTGCGTGTCTCATCTGGCATGCTTAGGCTGCCGTAGTCGGTCGCTAAACCTTCGCGCTGGTTTTTAGCAATGGCGCGACCAACCGAGCCTTCACCCCAGTTGTAAGCCGCCAGGGCCAAATGCCAATCACCAAACATGCCGTGCAGCTTCTGCAGATAAGTCAAAGCAGCTTTGGTCGAGGCTAAAACATCACGCCTGTCATCACGAAAAACATTTTGCTTGAGTGCAAAATATTTGCCAGTTGCTGGCATAAATTGCCACATACCCGCTGCTTTTGCACTAGACACGGCTTGTGGGTTGAACGCACTTTCAATGAATGGCAGCAAAGCCAACTCTGTCGGCATATTGCGACGCTCCAGCTCTTCAACCACGTGGTACAGGTACTTGCTTGAGCGTTCAGTCATGCGGCCAATATAACTAGGGCGTGTGGCATACCATTGTTCTTGGCTGGCCACCAAGTCTGTGGTCAAGTTGTTCATCTTGAATCCGCGACGAATTCTGGCCCATAAGTCTGCATCGTTGGTGGGGCGTTCTGCAACGATAGGCAGTTCTTGCGCAAATGCAGACGCCACAGGATTGGTTTGCACGGGATGCAAGGGGTTCACGGCGTGATCGACCGCACTAGCAGGTTTTGCTACAGGTGCCATCTGCGCAACAGGGGTTGCTGGAGCAACTGATGCGGGTACGACTTTAGGTGTATCAACCGCCGCTTGCGGTTTAGAAACATAAATATCGCCTTTGAGCTCTTGCGCTTGGACGCTTTGAATAGGCACGCCTAGCAACAAGGCCAGAGCCAAGGTTGAATACTTAAAGACGTGCTTGAATTGCTTAAAGTGCTTGATATCGCTTCGCTGAATGCCAGATGCGGCAGCTAAAAAGCGTAAATTGTGAGATTTAAAAGTCATTAAAAATTGTTTTTCCATTGGCGAATAACCGTAAAAACAGCCACTGCATCAGTAGCTGTTGGATCAAGATGCTTTGCTGTTTGCACCACTTCAACTTGATCGCTGCGTAAAAAGGGATTGATTTTAAGCTCGCGGGCAATCGTACTGGGAAGCGTTGGCACCTTGGCCTCGCGCAACGCCATGCATTGCTGCTGGTATTGGAAAAGCGCTGCGTTGTTGGGTTCAACGGCACGTGCAAATTTCAAATTAGACAAGGTGTATTCATGCGTGCAGCATACGCGGGTCTGGCCCGGCAAGGAGGCTAATTTCGTAAGGGAATCAAGCATTTGCGCGGGTGTACCCTCAAACAAACGACCACAGCCACCCGAGAACAAGGTATCTCCGCAAAATAAGATGGGGGCGCCATCCCAGTTGTCGCAATAGTAGGCGATATGACCTGACGTGTGTCCAGGCACATCGATCACATCAAAAGTAAGCCCCATGGCCTGCGCCTTGTCGCCACCTTGCAAACGCCGAATTGGTTCTGGCATGGTTTCAGTCAGAGGCCCCAAAACCACGGCACCTGTAGCATTTCGCAAGGCATCAACACCGCCTGTATGGTCAACATGGTGATGCGTCACCAAAATAGTCTCTAACCGCAATGACAAACGTTTCAACGCTTCAAAGACAACATCTGCATCGCCCGGATCAACCACCAGCGCGCGCTGCCCGTCGTGCAGCATCCAGATATAGTTATCCTCAAAGGCGGGTAAAGCTACTAGGCTTAAGGTTGCGGGCTGTGGTGTGGAATTGGGTATGTGACTCATGCTGCCCAAATTATAGGCATCGAAGCCGCTCTTAGAAAGAACTTTACAAAATCTAAGCGTCGAATTGCAATTTCGACTGCTTGGCGTACACATTTGTGTAAGTCTTGCTAATGTCCAAATGCTCCGCCCTAACCAAAGGGTCAAAATTAGCCATCACTTTTAACGACGTTTTAGCAGCATCGTCGTAAATCAGCCCATCCAATGAAATAGATTCGCGCAAATTACTGTAAATGGTTAAATACAAGCCTCTATCGCCCAGTAAATAACCCTCTGGAACACTGTGTATTAAATCCCTAGGTCCTGCTGTTTGAAGCCACTTCAGTGCTTTGACAATAGCATTGGACAGCGCTTGAACTACAGCGCGATTTTTTTGTATGAATTCCGTCTGTGCATACAAGCAAGCTCCTGGCATAGAACCACCAAAAATAGCTTGTGTGCCGCGCAAGGTACGCGAATCAGCAATGATTTTTATCTCTCCTTTTTGCTCAAGCTGCGTCATGGTGGGTTCTAGGTTGCAAATGGCATCTATTTGCCCGGTCCGTATGGCCGACAGCGCGCCAGCCGCCGTGCCAACACCGATATAACTCACATCACTTTGCAGCAACCCAGCACGCTGCAGCAAAACATTAGCCATCATGTTGGTTCCTGTGCCCGGGGCTGCTATACCTATGCGTTTGCCTTTTAGGTCAGACAGGCGTCTGTAATTTGGCATGTTTTTGACCGAGACGCCCATCGCCATTTGTGGTGCGCGACCCAAAGCCACAAACGACTGCACAAACTGCTGCTTACTATGCAAACTAATCAAATGCTCGAACGCACCACACACCACATCGGCATTACCACTAGCCAGCGCTTGCTGCGCGCGCACAGAGCTGGGGAAATCGACAATTTCAAGGTCTATCCCCTCTGCGTCAAAGCAGCCCAATTGCTCGGCGATAGTTAATGGCAAATAGTAAAACGAAGCTTTGCCACCGACGGCCAAGGTGACTTTTAGTTTGTCTGACCGGTTTAGCGCCTGAGCAGGCAAGCTATTTCCAACCGCCATCACACCTGTAATAAGCAAACTGACTAGGTTAAATTGACGACGGCTGATGTTTACCACGATGCGAACGACCTCTTGAATGACCAGCTTTCAGCTTAACGTCATTCCTTCATTTGCGCATCGGGAACATCCTTAATGGGGTTTCTACTAGCGGCCAGGTGTGGGATCCAACGAATCCAAGAACTAAAGGCAACTTTGCGCAAAATCAAAGTCGTTGTCATTTGATCTTCAGCTTGAAATAAATTTAAGTCGCCACTTAATTTCAAGTGAATTTTGCTATTATTTTTATAGCAATTTAGGCAATAAATACATCGGCTATAGCCATATTTTTCTCTAAAAAAAAAGCCTTCTCATAAAAAAAGCCCCCTGCTGGTGGCTTTTTAAGGCTTGGGTTACTTTTTCACGAACTACGAAACATCAACCGTGCAGTTTGGTCGCCACTTCAGAGACGCGCTTGCCGTAGGCTTTGGCCGTGTCTAAATCGTTTTGTGGGATTTTGTCTGCTGGTTCCGTAGGGCCGCACTGCGCCATCACGCCAGAGCTTGAGCCTAGGCGATTGTGTATGCCGTCGTTCATTTCAGCTTGGCCCACCCAAATCATGCCCAACTGCATGGTCAGGGTGATGAAATATTGAATGGTTGTGAGTTTGTCACCA
>JAYWCQ010000232.1:0-4953 GCA_043780435.1 Polaromonas sp. | reverse complement strand
ACCCGAAATTGCGCCGATTGCCGAATCTTGCGCGAATGAAGTTGCGCTACACCACTCCTTAGAGCAACAGCCACGGCGCGTGGTGGCCGATGCCGAATTGGCAGGCGTGGCGGACAAAGATGCGGCAGACAACTACGCCGTTTGGCTGCGTTTCAGAGACCGATTGCTTGCCAAACCCACCCTAGAAGCCAGCTACTTGTCGCTTTTTCAGGGCGAGGGTGTGGATGTCGCGCCTATACTGGTACAGCAGTTGACGCAGATTTTGTTGCGTCATGTGATCGGTAGGTGTGCCAAAACGCCAAATACGATGCAAGTCCGCATGGCTGAATTGTTGTTCAGAACGCAAAAAATATCGATTCTTGAAGATGGCGCAGTGATGGCGGCGGACGATGAAACGGTTGAGCGCCACGCTTTGTCTGGTGGTTTTGGCAGCATTGGTGAGCTGTTGAAACAAGGCGGTTTGCCGGTTCGCAGTGTGGATTTGGACGTGCTGAGTGCGGATAACCTGGACGCCTATTGGCCGCGCAGTGAGTTTTTTGACATGGTGATCAGTCTGAACCACGGGCAAGCCTCGCTAGATGCCTTGTGCCGCGTGCTTGAGCTGTGGATCAAACATTTTTTGCAAGTGGATGTGCGGATTCAAACCGACAAAGAAATTGTCGACGAGCATTGGGTCTGGCATGTGGGTTTGGATGCGCAGGCCAACGGTATCTTGAACGATTTGTACACCGGCGCTGAGGTGTCGGAAGAGCGGCACCGTCGCTTGATGTGTTTGTTTCGCCTGGAGTTTGTTAATCCTGCGGATATGCTGGCAGCCGTGGCCGGCAGACCGGTTTACTTGGCAATGGCGATGGACGAGAAAAACCAACTCAAACTCAAACCGCAAAACCTGCTGTTGAACCTTCCTTTGGCCCAAAGATCGTAATAAATCAGGTCGCATATTGAGATCATAAAACCATGGTTCCCCACCTCATCACCGCTCTGAATGGCCCGATCAACGAGCTGGAGCAACGTATTTTGGACTCCATGCCCGCTATCGAGCGTTGGTTTCGCTTGGAGTGGATGGAGCACACGCCGCCGTTTTACAGCTCGGTCGATGTGCGCAATGCGGGCTTCAAGCTCGCGCCGGTTGATACCCATTTGTTCCCAGATGGCTGGAACAATTTGACGCCAGCCATGCTGCCACTCGCCGTGCAGGCGGCGATGGTGGCGATTGAAAAAATCTGTCCTGAAGCTAAAAACTTGCTCTTGATTCCGGAAAATCACAGCAACAACGCCAGCAATACGTTTTATTTGAGCAGCATTGCCCAATTGCGTCGTATTTTCCATATGGCTGGCTTGCATGTGCGGATTGGGTCGATTGACCCAGACATCAAGCAAAACACCACGGTGGCGCTGCCCAATGGTGAATCCATCGTGCTGGAGCCCGTGATTCGCAGTGCCAAGCGCTTAGGGTTGAAAGATTTTGACCCGTGCACGATTTTGCTGAACAACGAACTCACCAAGGGTTTGCCTGGCATTTTGGAAGAGCTGCATGAGCAGTTTGTGTTGCCGCCTTTGCACGCTTCCGGCTCGATTCGGCGTAAAAGTACACATTACAAAACCTACGATGATGTCTGCAAACGCTTCGGCAAGTTGCTGGGTGTTGACCCATGGTTGATTAACCCTATGTATTTGACCTGCACGGATGCAGATTTGACCGCCTGTGTGGATACCTTGCTGGCCAAAATCAAAAAGAAATACAAAGAGTACGGCATCAGCGACAAGCCGTTTGTGGTCGTTAAAAACAACCACAGCAGCTCGTCTGATAAACACGCAGGCACAGGCGTGCTGATGCTGCGCCAATCCAGCGAACTGAAAGACCACCATGACATCGCGTCTTTCAAGGGTGAGCTGGTTGTTCAAGAAGGCGTGCTCACCAAAGAGCGCATGAACGATGCGGTGGCCGAGCCCGTGGTTTACATGATGGACCGCTATGTGGTGGGCGGTTTTTACCGCGTCCATGCGGACAGGGGTATGGATGAAAACCTGTGCTCACCCGGCTCGCGGTATGTGCCTTTGGCCTTTGCTGAGGGAACGGAGTTACCCAAACCCGGCATCAAACCCGGAGCCAGTGCGCCCAATCGCTTTTATATGTATGGTGTGATTGGTCGCCTGGCCATGCTGGCGGCCAGCTACGAGCTGGAGGCGACCGATCCGGAAGCTGAAATCTACGAGTAGTTGTGTTTGTTCAAACAGCCCTTTTTCGCCAAATGAGTCTGTTTTGTCAAATTTGCAGTTGCTGCACCGCAACAAAATATGCATTTATTGCGATCAGAGGATGCTTCTTGCCACAAATGCGGGTTACAAAAGCGCACAATATCATTCCCTCAACATGGAGTCCCGCAAATCACTCAGGGTGAACACGCTTGAAAGAACAGCGAAGTTGCTCAGATTGATTTTCTATTCGGTTACGTTTTAGTGCAAACAACAAAATCTTCTCTAGCCGCGCTCACGCTCAGCGCCATTGGTGTGGTCTACGGCGATATCGGTACCAGTGTCCTTTACGCCATGAAAGAGGTCTTTGGCGCCGGCCATGTGCCTTTCACACCAGACAATATCTACGGCATTTTGTCCATTTTCTTTTGGACGCTCACTGTCATCGTCTCCCTCAAATATGTCGTTTTGGTGCTGCGGGCCGTTAACCATGGTGAAGGTGGCTTGGTGGCCATGTTGGCGCTGGCCTCTCAGGCGGTGAAAGACCAGCCACGGTTACGCAAAGTACTGCTGGTGGTGGGTATTTTTGGCACGTGTTTGTTTTATGGCGACGGCGTGATCACGCCCGCTATTTCGGTATTGGGTGCGATGGAGGGCTTGGAAGTCATCTCACCCACCTTCAAGCAGTATGTGGTGCCGTTGACCTTGGTGATCTTGTTTTGCTTGTTTTTGGTGCAAAAGCAAGGCACGGCTGGCATAGGTAAGTTTTTTGGCCCTATCACCCTGGTCTGGTTTGCGGTGCTATCGGTACTTGGCTTGGTGCACATTTCCCACAATCCTGAAATCTTATGGGCCATCAGCCCGCATTACGCGCTCGGTTTCATGTGGGCCAACCCGGGCATCACCTTCATTATTTTGGGCGCTGTGGTGTTGTGCGTCACGGGTGCGGAGGCCTTGTACGCAGATCTAGGGCATTTCGGCAAAAAACCGATCCGTTTGGCCTGGTTTAGCGTGGTCATGCCCGCTTTGGTGCTGAACTATTTTGGCCAAGGCGCGCTGTTGCTGAAAAACCCAGCGGCCGTTAAAAACCCGTTTTATTTGATGGCGCCGGATTGGGCGCTGATTCCTTTGCTGGTGTTGGCCACCTTGGCGGCAGTGATTGCGTCGCAAGCCTTGATCACCGGCGCCTTCAGTGTGACCAAACAGGTGATCCAGCTCGGTTATCTGCCGCGTCTCAACATCCTGCACACCAGTGTGCGTGAGGCGGGGCAAATCTACATTCCGTTTGTCAACTGGGGCTTGTTTGTCGCTATTGTGTTGGCGGTGGTGATGTTCAGAACCTCCGGCAACCTGGCCGCCGCCTACGGCATTGCGGTGACGACGGATATGTTGATCACGACCGTGTTGACCTTTTTTGTGATTCGTTACGCATGGAAGTACCCGCTGTGGCTGTGTATTGTCGCAACAGGCTGGTTTTTTATGGTCGACTTTTTATTCTTTGCTTCCAACTTGCTTAAGTTATTCGCGGGCGGCTGGTTCCCCTTGGCTATTGGCGGTGCGATATTTACCTTGATGATGACGTGGAAGGATGGTCGGCATTTGCTGTCCGAAAAGCAAAAATTGGATGCCATCGATTTGAAAAGCTTTTTGGAGGCGGTTTTCATCACCCCACCCAACCGGGTCGAAGGCAGCGCCGTGTTCCTGACGCCAGAAACGGGCGTAGTGCCCAACGCCTTGTTGCACAACCTGAAACACAACAAAGTGCTGCATGATCGCAACCTCTTCGTCACTGTGCGCAACCATGAGGTGCCTTGGATCGGCATGGCCAAACGCCTGGAGGTGGAACCGCTGGGGAACCACTGCTGGCAGGTCGTGCTCAACTACGGCTTTAAAAATGACATTGATTTGCCCAAGGCGCTGACCCAAATGAAAGGCCGTGGCTGCGAGCTGGACGCGATGACGACAAGTTACTTCCTGTCGCGTGACACCGTGGTGCCCACGCTGGGTGCTGGCATGGCCGGCTGGCGTGAGAAACTCTTTGCGCAGATGCACCACAATGCCAGCGGTGCCGCTGACTTCTTGAACTTGCCCAGCAATTCCGTGGTGGAATTGGGCTCGAAGATTGAAATTTAAAATCGAGTTTTAAAGTCGAATTTAAAGCATTCGCCGTATCATCCAGCTATGCACATCCTTTTCATCGCCGACCCGCTCGCCTCTTTTAAAATCTACAAAGACACCACCTTCGCCATGATGCGCGAGGCGCAACGGCGCGGCCATACGCTGTCCAGCTGCGAGCCCAAAGACATCATGTGGCAGCGTGGCGGGGTGGTCACGGCGTTTGTTCGTGACATCACCTTGACCGGTGACAAAGAAGTTTGGTACAGCGCCAAGCAGCAGCATCCCGACGAGCGCCCGCAAGCGCTGAAAGATTTTGACGCCGTCGTCATGCGCAAAGATCCACCGTTTGATTCGGAGTTTTTTTATGCGACCCATTTGCTGGAGCAAGCCGAGCGCGAAGGTGCCAAGGTCTTCAACAAACCCCGTGCTTTGCGTGATCACCCTGAAAAACTGGCGATCTTGGAGTTCCCGCAGTTCATAGGCCCGACGCTGGTGACGCGCGATGCGGCCGACATCAAACGCTTCCACGCCGAGCACCAAGACATCATCTTGAAACCACTGGACGGCATGGGCGGCGCCGGCATCTTCCGCGTCCAGGCCAATGGCTTGAATTTAGGCGGCATCATTGAAACCCTGAAC
>JAYWCQ010000231.1:0-6728 GCA_043780435.1 Polaromonas sp. | reverse complement strand
GCCGGTTTTCAGGTCTTCCACTTCGGCTTTGAGCTGCTTGTTTTCCGTTTGTAGACGGGCAGTCGTGGTGTTCAAACCATTGAGCTGCTTGGTCATTTGTGTCACATGCCCCAAGCTGCCATGGCCAAACCACAGCTGCGATTGAAACACCAGCAGCAAAAAAACCAGCAAAACCATGACGACACGTTTACTCATACGTTAATCATGCTTGATTGACGGTTGAACAACGTCGCGCCATGACAGTCAGCTCCTTTCCGAATCAGCGAATTAGCGAATGCTGTAAAAAGCATCACGCCCAGGGTAGCTGGCCACATCACCCAAGTCTTCTTCGATGCGCAGCAACTGGTTGTATTTGGCGATACGATCAGAGCGGCTCAATGAACCGGTTTTGATCTGCCCTGCGTTGGTTCCCACAGCGATGTCAGAAATGGTCGTGTCTTCTGTCTCGCCAGAGCGGTGGCTGATGACGGCGGTGTAGCCTGCGCGTTTGGCCATTTCGATGGCTGCAAACGTCTCGGTCAAGGTACCAATCTGGTTGATTTTGATCAAGATGGAATTGGCGATCTTCTTGTCAATGCCTTCTTTGAAAATCTTGGTGTTGGTCACAAACAAGTCGTCGCCCACCAATTGCACTTTGCTGCCGAGCTTTTCAGTCAGGTGCTTCCAGCCATCCCAGTCGCCTTCAGCCATGGCGTCTTCAATGCTGATGATGGGGTATTTGTCGACCCAGGTGGCCAACATGTCGGTCCACTGCTCAGCCGTCAAAGACAAACCTTCCGCTTTGAGTTCGTATTTACCGTCTTTGTAAAACTCGCTGGCTGCGCAGTCCAAGCCGAGTACGATTTGTTCGCCAGCCACAAAGCCGGCTTTTTCAATCGCTTCCAAAATCATCAAAATCGCGGCTTCGTGGTTGGCGACGTTGGGCGCAAAGCCACCCTCGTCACCCACAGCCACGCTCATGCCTTTGTCATGCAAAATTTGCTTGAGGGCGTGAAACACTTCAGCACCATAACGCACCGCTTCGCGGAAAGAGGGCGCACCGACCGGAATAATCATCAACTCTTGCAAGTCAAGGTTGTTGTTGGCGTGCGCACCGCCATTGACCACATTCATCATCGGCACAGGCATTTGCATCGCGCCGCTGCCACCGAAGTAGCGGTACAGTGGCAAGCCAGCTTCTTCAGCCGCTGCGCGGGCCACTGCCATGCTGACTGCCAGGGTGGCGTTTGCGCCCAAACGAGATTTGTTGTCGGTGCCGTCCAGATCAATCAGCGTGCGGTCTAAAAACGCTTGCTCGCTGGCGTCCAGGCCCAAAATAGCTTCTGAGATTTCGGTGTTGATGTGCTCAACCGCTTTCAACACGCCTTTGCCGAGATAGCGAGATTTATCACCATCGCGCAGATCAATCGCTTCGCGTGAACCGGTGGATGCACCGCTGGGCACAGCCGCACGACCCATGGTGCCGCTTTCCAGCAACACATCACATTCCACAGTAGGGTTACCACGTGAATCCAAAATTTCACGGGCGACGATATCAACAATTGCACTCATTTACATTCTCCAAAAAAACTAACCAAAAACATACTTCGAACCGTCATTCCCGCGCAGGCGGGAATCCATGGCGATGCGAATCTTTAAGCTTCAAAATTGTTCTCTAAAAAGCCATTTTTCTTGGTCTCACGGTCAAGTGCAACCAAGGTTTCCAATAAAGCCTTCATGTGCTTCAAAGGCACAGCATTGGGCCCATCTGACCATGCCTCTGCTGGATTTGGATGCGTTTCCATGAAGACACCTGCCACACCGACCGCCACGGCCGCACGTGCCAACACTGGCACCATCTCGCGCATCCCGCCAGATGTCGTACCTTGGCCGCCGGGCAATTGCACTGAATGGGTGGCATCAAACACCACAGGCGCACCGGTTTCGCGCATGATGGACAGGCTGCGCATGTCGCTGACCAAGTTGTTGTAGCCAAAACTTGCACCCCGCTCGCAGGCCAAGAAATTGTCTTCTTCCATACCCGCTTCTTTGGCGGCAGCGCGGGCTTTGTCGATCACGTTTTTCATATCATGCGGGGCTAAAAATTGCCCCTTTTTGATATTGACGGGTTTGCCCGCTTGCGCCACAGCGCGGATAAAGTCGGTTTGGCGGCACAAAAAGGCGGGCGTTTGCAGTACATCCACCACGCTGGCGACTTCTTTAATATGGTCGATTTCATGCACGTCCGTCAAAACGGGTAAACCTAATTGTTTACGGACTTCAGCCAGAATGTTCAAGCCAGCATCCATGCCCACGCCACGGCGGGTAGTGCCAGATGAGCGATTCGCTTTGTCGAACGAGCCTTTGTAAATCAGCGGAATGCCCAGTGCGTCGGTCGCTTCTTTGAGCCGGCCAGCGACTTCGATAGACATTTCCAAGCCCTCAATCGAGCAGGTTCCTGCGATCAGAAAAAATGGTTTGTCTAAACCAATTTCATGCCCGCAGAGTTTCATGCAACCGCCTTGAGTGTTTTGCCAGCGGCTTGATGATCCAGCGCCGCTTTGATGAACGCGTTGAACAGCGGATGACCGTCCCACGGCGTTGATTTGAACTCAGGGTGAAACTGCACGCCGACAAACCATGGGTGAACACTGCTCGGCAGTTCCACAATCTCCGTCAAATGGTCCTCTTGCGTTAGTGCGGAAATCACCAAACCCGCTTTGCGCAATTGGTCCAGATAGTTGACATTCGCCTCAAAACGGTGGCGGTGGCGTTCGGTCACCACATCGCCGTAAATGCTGTGCGCCAGCGTGTCCTTGGCAACATCAGAGCTTTGTGCACCCAGGCGCATGGTGCCGCCCATGTCAGAATTGGCGTTGCGGGTTTTGATGGTGCCGTCAGCGTCTTTCCATTCGGTGATCAAAGCAATGACAGGGTGCGGGCCGTGCGGCGCAAACTCGGTACTGTTCGCGTCCTTCAAGCCAGCCACGTTGCGCGCAAATTCGATGGTTGCCACTTGCATGCCCAAGCAAATGCCGAGGTAGGGGATTTTGCTGACGCGGGCAAAGTGCGCGGTGTTGATTTTGCCTTCCACGCCACGTTCGCCAAAGCCACCGGGCACCAAAATGGCGTCGTATTGCGCCAATTGCGAGGCGGTGGCATCGTCAATGGTTTCAGAATCGATGTAGCTGATAGACGCTTTGACATGGTTTTTCATGCCCGCGTGGCGAATCGCTTCGTTCAGTGATTTGTAGCTGTCGCCCAAATCGATGTATTTGCCCACCATGGCGATGCGGACTTCGCCTGTCGGATTGGCCGTTTCGTGTACCAAATCATCCCAGCGCTGCAAATTGGCTGGTTTGGTGGTCAAACGCAGCTTGTCGCAAATCAAATCGTCCAAGCCTTGCTCGTGCAAAATGCGCGGCACTTTGTAGATGGTGTCCACATCCCACATGCTGATCACGGCGGCTTCGGGGATGTTGCAAAACAGCGAAATTTTGGCGCGTTCGTCTTGCGGAATCGGGCGATCAGCACGGCATAGCAAGGCATCAGCTTGGATACCGATTTCGCGCAACTGCTTGGCGGTGTGCTGGGTTGGCTTGGTTTTCAGTTCGCCAGCCGCGGCAATCCACGGCACGTAGCTCAAGTGTACAAACGCGGTGTTCGCCGGACCCATTTTCAGGCTCATTTGGCGCACGGCCTCTAGGAACGGCAGCGATTCAATGTCGCCCACCGTGCCGCCGATTTCTACAATCGCCACGTCCACGGCGTCAACCTCGCCAAAACGCGCACCGCGTTTGACGAATTCTTGAATCTCATTCGTTACATGCGGAATCACCTGCACGGTTTTGCCCAAATAGTCGCCACGGCGCTCTTTGTCGAGCACGCTTTGGTAGATTTGGCCGGTGGTGAAGTTGTTGGACTTGCGCATCCGCGTTTCGATGAAACGCTCGTAGTGGCCTAAATCCAAGTCAGTCTCGGCACCGTCGTCGGTGACAAACACCTCGCCATGCTGCAGCGGCGACATGGTGCCGGGGTCGACGTTGAGGTAGGGGTCTAACTTGATGAGGGTGACTGTGAGGCCGCGCGACTCTAAAAGTGCGGCCAATGATGCAGATGCGATGCCCTTGCCAAGAGAGGACACCACACCGCCGGTAACGAATACGAATTTGGTCATGCCAGAATGGACAGCTAAACGTCCAAGGAGGTGGAAAGGCTAATTATAAAGGTCTGGTACATTGCTAAGCATTGAAAAAGCGATCTTTGTAACGATATTTCCGACGAATTACTTCTAAACTTCGAACATGAGTACACAAACACCGATAAATACGGGTGAACTTGCCGGCAAACACATCGTCCTCGGCCTCTCAGGTGGCATAGCCGCCTACAAAGCGGCTGAGCTGTGCCGCGCCATGGTCAAAGAGGGTGCCTCTGTGCAAGTCGTTATGACCGAAGCGGCCGAGCATTTCATGACCAAAGTGACCATGCAAGCCTTGTCTGGTCGACAAGTGTTTGGGTCGCAGTGGGATGACACGGCTGTGAGTGTGAACGGAGAGGGCATTGCGAACAACATGCCGCACATCAACCTCACGCGCGGGGCAGATGCTATTGTTATTGCACCTTGCAGCGCCGATTTCATGGCGAAATTGCTGCACGGACGCGCGGATGAATTGCTCAGTTTGATGTGCTTAGCACGTCCAATAGCCGAAGTTCCGCTTATCCTCGCCCCGGCCATGAACCGCGAAATGTGGGCGAACCCTGCGACTCAGCGTAATGTCGCGCAGCTCAAACAAGACGGCATCACCGTGCTAGAAGTGGGCGAGGGCGACCAAGCCTGCGGTGAAGTGGGCGATGGCCGCATGCTGGAGGCGGATGAGATTTTGGCGGATTTGATCGCTTTTTTCACCCCCAAGTCACTCTTGGGCCAAAAAGTGTTGATCACGGCTGGCCCGACGTATGAGGCGATCGACCCTGTACGCGGCATCACCAACCTGTCCAGCGGGAAAATGGGTTTCGCCATCGCGCGGGCGGCATATGAAGCGGGTGCGGATGTGACGCTCATCGCCGGCCCGGTCAGCCTGGCCACACCCCGTGGGGTCAAGCGGGTGGATGTCAAATCAGCTCATAATATGATGCTGGCCGGCGTGAAATATGCTGATTATGCTACTATTTTCATAGCATCAGCTGCTGTGGCAGACTGGCGTCCCACCAATCCTGCCGATCAAAAACTGAAAAAAGATGGCACAGGTGTTGTCCCTCAACTCAGTTTTGTCGAAAACCCAGACATTTTGGCGACGATTGCTCAGTCAGAACGCGGTAAAAAAGGCTTGTCCGGCATGCCTGATGGTTTGTTTTGCGTCGGTTTTGCCGCAGAAAGCCAAGATTTGCTGGCCAACGCCCAAGCCAAACGCATCCGCAAAGGTGTGCCGCTGTTGGTGGGTAACATCGGCCCAGCAACTTTTGGGCAAGATGACAATGCATTGCTACTAGTCGATGCCAAAGCGGTGAAAGAATTGTCCAGAGCATCAAAGCGCGAGTTGGCGAAGCAATTGGTGGCGGATATTGCAGGGCGCTTGGGACAGCACGCTTAGGCATGATTTAGACCTAATAAATGGCATTTATGTAAATATTGAGTCGCCCCTGCAACATTCACATGCGCGACCAATCTGAGAGTTACCCGTTTCACTGGACGGGCAAGTTTTTCAATTATGCAGCCATTTGCAGTTTATGCGGGGTGGCGGGTTTTGCAGGGGCGACTATTTACATAAATTTAGTGTGAATATCACCGCCTTTCTGACAATTATTTCACGGTTTTGAGCCCTAGAATTTGTACCTCGGGACGACAAATCAAAAGCTGGTAAAAACAGCGAATTCGCCGCAACGTTGTCCTAGCTGAATCCAAACTCTAGGAGAGCCGTATGGGCGTTACCGTTACAATTTGGTTTTTATTACTGCTTGTTTTGCCAGTCATCCTGTATGTTTATGAAGATAAACAGCACCAAGAGTATCTCGCCGAGTTGGAAATACTGGACGAGCCCTACATGCGCTTGTTGGAGGCTGGCGTTTTGAGTGCCCCAGACTTCAACCGCCATGAATATCGATCTTAAAGTTTTAGACCCCCGAATGGCGAGCCTCCTGCCCGCCTACGCCACCCCCGGCAGTGCAGGCCTTGACCTCAGAGCCTGCCTAGAAGAAGCCATCACCCTGCAGCCCAATGCTTGGCAGCTCATCCCCACCGGCATCGCCATTCACATGCTCGACCCCAATTTCGCCGCCATGATTCTGCCGCGCTCCGGTTTGGGGCACAAACATGGCATCGTGCTGGGTAATCTGGTCGGTTTGATAGACAGCGACTACCAAGGCCAGCTCATGGTCAGTACTTGGAACCGCAGTCCAACGCCTTTCACCATAGAGCCAATGGAACGCATCGCCCAACTGGTCATCGTGCCCGTCGTTCAAGCGCAATTTAATGTGGTGAGTGAGTTTGGGGTTGCGAGTGAACGGGGGGCGGGGGGGTATGGTAGCACGGGAAAAGACTAATTTTATAGGTGAAAATGGCTGTAGCCTTTGTATTTATTAGCTAGGGTGCTATTAATTATATAGTATTATAGACGCATGGTGGATGTAATATTGCAAGGCGCATGAATAAAGGTTTTCTCAAAAACGGACACTGACAAAATCTGTAAACAAGTGTAGAGCGAGGAATCGATATCCAGCTCTTTTTTGACAATGGCAATCAGCACATAGGT
>JAYWCQ010000230.1:0-4556 GCA_043780435.1 Polaromonas sp. | reverse complement strand
GTGGCCAACCTGGCGCCGCGAAAAATGAAGTTTGGCATGTCCGACGGCATGGTCTTAGCCGCCAGCGCGGCGGATGAAAAAGCGCAGCCGGGTATTTATATTTTGGAGCCTATGGCTGGCGCTTTGCCTGGAATGAGAGTGAAATAAGGGTGTAGTAAGCACTCACTTACGGGTTGAAATCGTCGTTTAAAAGTGCAGATTTGAAAGGGAATAAGTTTGAAGCATTTAGACTTTCACCCTAAGCTGGTTGATACCCTAAAAAGTTACGACAAAGCGCAGTTTGGGCGCGACGTGACCGCTGGTATCACGGTCGGCGTGGTGGCGCTGCCGCTGTCTATGGCCTTTGCCATTGCCAGTGGCTTGAAACCCGAAGCGGGCATTTTCACCGCCATCATCGCCGGCTTCATCATCTCCGTTTTAGGTGGCAGCAAGGTGCAAATCGGCGGGCCAGCCGGCGCGTTTATTGTGATCGTTTATGGCATGGTCGAGCGCTTTGGCGTGGCGAACTTGATCATCGCCACCGCCATGTCGGGCGTGTTGCTGTTTGTCATGGGCATGTTCAAGCTGGGCAGTTTGATTCGTTTTATCCCTATATCGGTGGTGATTGGCTTCACCAACGGCATTGCGGTGTTGGTGGGACTGTCTCAAATCAAAGACTTTTTGGGACTGAAAGTGGGCAACATGCCAGCTGACTTTTTTGGCATCATCCGCACCCTTTACAACAACTTGTCCAGTTGGAGTCCGCAGACGGTGCTGGTCTCAGTCGGTTCGCTGGTCATCATCGTGCTGTGGCAAGTCGGTTTGACCCGATGGTTGAAAAGACCTGGCCAAACGAATCAAGTCAAAACTGAGCTGCATGGCAAATTGGGTAACAAAATCACCTCAGTCGCCGTTATTTTGCCGGGTGCAATTGTGGCATTGGTGTTGGCAACGTTGGTCGTCAGCCTGTCGGGTTTGCAAGTGGAGACGATTGGCAGCAAGTTTGGAGGCATTCCTGCGACATTGCCAGCCTTTGTGTGGCCAGATTTCACCTGGCAGACCGCCCGTTTTTTGCTGATTCCTACGCTTACCTTGGCGCTTTTGGGCGCGATTGAATCCTTGCTTTGCGCCCGCGTGGCCGATGGCCTGATGGGTGACCGCCACAACCCCAACCAAGAGCTGATGGCGCAAGGCATCGCCAACTTTGTCACCCCGTTTTTCGGCGGCATGCCCGCTACGGGGACGGTGGCGCGCACCATGACCAATATCAAAAGCGGGGCTGTTAGTCCAGTGGCAGGCATGGTGCATGCCGTGGTCTTGCTCATCATCGTGCTGGTCGCCGCGCCGCTGGCCAACCATGTGCCGTTGGCGACCTTGTCGGCAATTTTGATGTTTGTGGCCTGGAACATGGGCGAATGGCGCGAGTTTTTGCACCTGCGCCAGCTGCGAAAATCGTACGGCGCCACGCTGGTGGCGGTGTTTTTGTTGACGGTGATTTTTGACTTGACCGTCGCTGTGGAAGCGGGGTTGATTGCGGCGTGTTTGATCTTTATCTACCGTATTTCCAGCCTGTCCCGTTACGAGGCGGTGAGTGCCGAAGCGCAGCCCGCCTTGGCTAATTTGCAAGGCCAAGTAGACGCATATCGCCTGTATGGTGCTTTGTTTTTTGGTGCGGTTAAGTTGTTAGAAGACATTGAAGTCAAACTGCCCTCGCACGCTTTGGTGCTAGACCTGAAAAACGTGATCTACCTGGACCCCACAGGCGTCGATACGCTGAGCAGCCTGGCCCGCAAATGCCGCAAAGAGCGGGTGCGGCTGCTGGTGTGTGGCTTGGCGTACCAACCACTGGAGATGGCCGAACGCGGCGGTTTGCTGAAAACATTAAGAGCAAATGATCTTTACCCCAATCTAGCCAGCGGTATCACTGCCGCCACGACAGCAGCTTCACCCATAGACTGATTAAGGCTGCGTTGCTGCTTTTATGGCTGCGCCATCCACCACCGACCCCGTTGAAATCACTTTCAAATCAGGGTTGAAAATGACGGTGAAGATTTTGGTGTCGGTCACATTCGAGCCATCCATGTAGCGCCAGTCATAGTGCCACTTCATTTGCAGCTCATACGGGGTGATTTTCATGGGCTTGCCCAGCAGTTTGCGCACATCTTCCATCATCATGCCGGGCGTGATTTTGGCGAAGTTTGTTGGCGTCAGCACTTGGCGCAGGGCGCTCATTTTGCCGTCTGCGCCAATGGTGATCATGTAGTTTTGCGTGCCGGCGGGCTGGCGGTTGTATTCCAAAATTTTCGCGCCGTTTTCGCCATCCCAAATTTTCTCAGGTTCACCAAACTTCATTTTCACGTCGCCCTCAGAGGCCACGCCTTCTTCCAGCTGCGAAATGCGCTGGTTGTCACAAGCTGGCAAAAAGACCGCCAAACTTGCCAACAGTGTCAAAACACTGATTTTTCTGAAAACAGAATCAGGAAATGAATCCAAAAAGTGATTAAAAATGAACACGTGCGACACCCCGTAAAATGGTGAAAATTCCGCAATTCTAGTGAAATTGAACCGAAAGCTCATTTATGTCATTTTTCCGCCGCCCCGATTACCAGTCAGACATCACCGTGTTCATCGACCAGCTCAAAGCCGCCAAGCCAACGCTGGAAGCCGAGCAGCGCGCAGGCCGCGCTTTGCTATGGGATAAAAATGTAGACCGCAGCGCACAAGCTGAGTATTTGGATGGCAAAGTGGCGCAATCACCTTACGTTTATCAGACTAAAAAATAAGTTTTTATGACGGAGCAAAGCAGTCTGCTGCCCGAGATACTGCCCGAAAGTTTGGCCATGCCACAGGTCATCGACCAAGTCGCCTTGGCGCGCCTGTATGGCGAGCCTTTGTTCAATCTGCCGAATGATTTATACATCCCGCCCGACGCTTTGGAGGTCTTTTTAGAAGCCTTTGAAGGTCCGCTGGATTTGCTGCTGTACCTGATTCGCAAGCAGAATTTCAATATTTTGGACATTCCCATGGCGCCGCTGACGCGCCAGTATTTGAGTTATGTCGAAGAAATCAAGAAGCACAACCTCGAACTGGCCGCCGAATACCTGCTGATGGCAGCCATGCTGATTGAAATCAAATCCCGCATGCTGCTGCCGCCCAAGCGCACGGCTGAGGGTGTGGAACCTGAAGACCCACGCGCTGAGCTGGTGCGCCGCTTGATGGAATACGAGCAAATGAAGCTGGCGTCCATCAAAATCAACAACCTGCCGCAAATGGGTCGTGATGTGCTGAAGGCGCAGATTTACGTAGAGCAATCGCTGAAACCGCGCTTCCCCGATGTGGACATGGCCGATTTGCAAAGTGCCTGGCAAGATATTTTGAAACGCGCCAAATTGATCCAGCACCACACGATTTCAAAAGAGGAGCTCTCGGTCCGCGAATACATGAGCATTATTTTGCGCCGCATGCAGGGCAAAAAGTTTTTAGAATTTGAGCGCCTGTTTGATGGCAGCAAGGGCGTTCCCGTCCTGGTCGTCACCTTTGTGGCGATGCTGGAGCTGGCCAAAGAAGGCTTGATCAACTTCGTGCAGGCCGAGTCGTATGCGCCGATTTATGTGACACTGACCTACACGCCGACATAACGGCACCGACATATCAACACCTACGTAATTCATACTCATCCATGACCCAACAATTCGACGTCATCATCATCGGCAGTGGCTTGGCCGGCTTGTCCGCCGCCATGCATTTAGCACCCACGCACCGTGTCGCCGTGATCACCAAAAACGAATTGGGCGATGGCTCAAGCGCTTGGGCGCAGGGCGGTATTGCAGCGGTTATGGGCGAGGGCGACACCATCCAATCGCATGTGGAAGACACCTTGGTCGCAGGTGCCGGTTTGTGCGATTTAGCCGCCACCATGTTCACCGTCGAGCACGCTCCCGAAGCTGTGCAGTGGCTGCAGCAACTGGGCGTGGAATTCACGCAGGAAGACGGCCATGTCCACCTGACGCGCGAGGGCGGTCACTCTGAGCGCCGCATCGTCCACGTGACCGATGCCACTGGCGCTGCCGTGCAAAAAGTGCTGGTGCAGCGCGTGCGTGAGACGCCCAACATCACCGTGTTTGAGCAGCATATGCTGGTCGATTTGATCACCGCCAAAGGCCCGGACAAACGCTGCCTCGGTGCCTACGTGTTAGACCAGGTCAAAGACGAAGTCGTTACTTTTTCCGCCCCGCACACCATTCTGGCCACGGGCGGTGCAGGCAAAGTCTATTTGTACACGACCAACCCTGATACGGCGACGGGTGACGGCATTGCTGCCGCTTGGCGCGCCGGCTGCCGCGTTGCAAATATGGAATTCATCCAGTTTCACCCCACCTGCCTGTACCACCCGCACGCCAAAAGCTATCTGATCACCGAAGCCGTGCGCGGTGAGGGTGGGCACTTGCTTCTGCCCGCATCCGCCGGCGCTGAATATGCTGGTAAGCGCTTCATGCCCGACCATGACCCGCGCCTGGAGCTCGCCCCGCGCGACGTGGTCGCCCGCGCGATCGACTTTGAGATGAAAAAGCACGGCG
>JAYWCQ010000229.1:0-2597 GCA_043780435.1 Polaromonas sp. | reverse complement strand
GTTTGACGAACCTACTTCAGCGCTTGACCCTGAAATGGTGGGCGAGGTACTGGACTGCATGATGGGCTTGGCCGAAGAGGGCATGACCATGATGGTCGTGACCCACGAAATGGGTTTTGCCAAGAAAGTTGGCAGTCGTGTCATCTTCATGGACGTGGGTGGGAAAATCTTGGAGGACTGCACCAAAGACGAGTTCTTTAGCCATCCTGAAAACCGTCAACCCCGTACCCTCGAATTCCTATCTAAAATTCTAGGGCACTAAATAGGGTATTTGGATGCATAGCCTAGCTCAGCGAAAACTGAGTTAGCTTATGGTGTTTCCAAACCTTGTAGGCACAAAATACCGCTATTAAGCTTGTAGCTGTGCAAGCATAAAATACGCTGGTTAGGCCGTATTTTGTGCTTAAAATGCCACCTAAAATTCCACCTAAAACACCAGAAAAACCATAACCAAGCACGGTAAACAGGGCTTGGCCGCGTCCTCTTAATCGGCCTGGGAAATGGTGCGACAGCATCGCAATACATACGGTGTGGTGCGTTGCAAAAGTGCAAGCATGCATCATCTGTGCAACAACCAAAACGATAAGTACCGACGCACTGCTGGCCGTGATGCCCATGCGCAGCGCCATGATGGCGGAGCAAATGATCATCCACATTGACAAGCTGAACTTAGGCAGCCAGCGGCTTTGGTGGTAAAACCAGAAAATTTCCACCACCACGGATACCGCCCACAATATGCCGATGGTGGCTTTGCTGTAGCCTAGCGCATCAAGATACAGCGAGAAAAATACGTAAATACCGATGTGCGACAAAACGTGAAAAAACAAAGCGGCAAAGAACCATTGAACGGGTGTTTGTCGCAAAATCGGTAAAACACTGACTTTTTCTTCATGCGCTGAAACGGACTCTTTCAGATTTGGCAACAGCCAAACGCTGGCAACCACGGCTAGCAAGGTAAGCGCCGTCCAAGCCGGGAAGTGCTTCATGCCAAACTGCTCAAACCAAATGCCAGCTAGTAAAACGGTGACTAAAAAACCGAGCGACCCGAATAATCGTACGCGGCCATAAAGTTTTGCGTCAAACGAGCCACCCCGGCTGACCAAGTGCGCCATCGCTGCTTCGCTCATGGGCATCATCGCGCTGGTGTGGGTGAACATGATGAGCAGCACTGCACCTAGCCCCAAATAGCGAAATTCATTGCCAAAGTCGAACCACAAACCCAGCGAGCAGATGAGCGCCACCGTCGCGCCATAGCGCAGCAGTTTGACGCGTTCCCCTGTGTGGTCGCTCAGCCAACCCCAGCCGTAGGGTGCAAACAAGCGCGTGGCCGCTTGGATGGAGGTGAACACGCTGATGGCGAAAATGCCATAACCCATGTCTTTGAGCCACAGCGGTAAATAGGGGTTGAAAAAGCCTATATGCGCAAAATAGCTGGCTGACAGCGCAGCGAACGGAAATAGCTGGCGAGTGGTTGCTTTGGTACTGGCCTTGGCTGTTGTGGATGCGTTCACACGATGAACTTGGTCAAGCTAATTTCATGCCTGCGCTGGAATAGGCTTGGTCGCCACTGTCACATCGCCACACTGCGCGCGCTGACGCAAAGCATGCTCGATAACGACCAGCGCCAACATAGCCTCGGCTATTGGCGTCGCACGAATGCCCACGCACGGGTCGTGGCGACCTTTGGTGATGACTTCAGCAGTGTTGCCAGCCAAGTCAATCGACTCGCGTGGCGACAAGATCGAGCTGGTTGGTTTGATGGCAATCGACACTTCCAAATCTTGCCCTGTGCTGATGCCGCCCAAAACACCGCCTGCGTTGTTCGATTTGAAGCCCTGCGGCGACAAAGAATCGCCATGCGTGGTGCCGCGCTGGGTGATGCTGGCAAAACCTGCGCCAATCTCCACGCCTTTAACGGCGTTGATACCCATCATGGCGTAAGCGATGTCGGCGTCCATCTTGTCAAACAAGGGCTCACCCAAGCCGACAGGCACGTTGCTGGCAGAGACGCGGATGCGTGCGCCGCAGGAGTCGCCTGATTTGCGCAGCTCTTCCATATAAGTTTCAAGTTGGCTCACATCGGCTACCGGTGCAAAAAATGGGTTGTTGGGCACGTTTTCCCATGACTCAAAAGGTACGACGACATCGCCCACCTGCGTCATACATCCGCGAAACACCGTGCCGTATTGTTGAGCCAACCACTTTTTAGCCACCGCACCTGCCGCGACCATGGGCGCAGTCAGGCGAGCTGAAGAGCGACCGCCGCCACGAGGGTCGCGCAGGCCGTATTTGTGCAAATACGTGTAATCGGCATGGCCAGGACGGAATGTGTCCAAAATATTGCCGTAGTCTTTGCTGCGCTGGTCGGTATTTTTGATGAGCAGGCAAATCGGCGTACCGGTGGTTTTGCCTTCGTAAACACCGCTCAAAATCTCGACCGCATCGGGTTCGTTGCGTTGGGTAACGAATTTTGAAGTGCCTGGGCGGCGTCTGTCCAAATCGGGCTGAATATCAGCTTCTGAGAGCAGCATGCCCGGCGGGCAGCCGTCAATGATGCAGCCGATGGCTGGGCCGTGGGATTCACCAAAGTTGGTGAC
>JAYWCQ010000228.1:0-6115 GCA_043780435.1 Polaromonas sp. | reverse complement strand
GTTGGCCACGGTGATGATGGGCGACAGCATCTACACCAACCCCATCATGCTGGGCTATGCTTGGCAAAAAGGCTGGATTCCGCTGCAAAAAGCCTCGCTCATGCGAGCGATTGAACTGAACGCCGTGGCTGTCGACAACAACAAAACGGCCTTCGAATGGGGCTGTCGAGCGGCGCATGATTGGGCTGAAGTGGAGAAATTGCTGCAATCCAGCAAATCAAACGTCAGCGTTATCGACTTCAAAAAACGCGATTCTTTGGAAGATATTATTTCTAAACGCGTTGAATTCTTAACGGCTTACCAAAATACTACTTACGCCGCTAAGTATGTTGATTTTGTTGAGAAAATTCGCAGCAAAGAGTTATCTTTGTATTTATCTTTTGACCATAAAAAAACATTATCTTTAACCGAATCTGTCGCCAAAAATCTATTCAAACTCATGGCCTATAAAGACGAGTATGAAGTTGCGCGTCTGCACAGCAATGGGGATTTTGAGAAAAAAGTAGCGAGTATGTTTGAAGGCGACTACAAACTCAATTACCACCTTGCACCACCGCTCATTGCCAAGAAGAATGATAAAGGTGAATTGCAAAAGCAACAATTCGGGCCCTGGATGCTGACCAGTTTCAAATTATTATCCAAACTCAAAGGCCTGCGCGGCACGGCCTTTGACTTCTTTGGCCGCACGGCGGAGCGCCAGATGGAGCGCGCATTGATCACAGACTACACCCGCAGCATGGAGACGGTGATGCAGCGCTTGAATGCTGAAAATATGAATACCGCGCTGGAAATCGCCCGGATTCCCGAGCAGATCAAGGGCTTTGGCCATGTGAAAGAGAAGAGCCTGGACGCGGCGCGGGTGAAGTGGGACGGTTTGATGAAGCAGTTGGTCGCTTGAGAAAGCTATATTGTAACTGTAAATTTGGCACATAGTCGACGTATTATATACTTATGATGCTATAAATTTAATAGCAATTCATATTCCTTAACTGCTCGACTTACCGTCGTGTAATGCATCTTAAACACCTCAGCAATCTCTTTCATCGCGTACTTGCCAGACAGATAAGCCAGCGCCATGCCTACACGCGGCTGGTCTTCATGCTCGGTTTTGTAATCCAACAGCGGCTTAGCGCTTTGCCGACGTTGCAAGCGCGGCACTTCGGCCAAGGGCTGGTTTGCCGGAATCAAAGCCTGCATCTGGGCTACAAACGCATCATCTCCCAGGTAAATCTGGTTACGCAAGTCGCCCCAAACGGTCTGAGCGCGGACTGAGGGAGCCCTTGGGGCGGACGGGCAGACCGCGCAGGCCAAGTAGTTTGGGGTCACAAGTAGTTTGGGGTCAGGTCTTTCAATAGCATATGATAATGAAAGACCTGACCCAAAAGTCCGGTGTCATAAATAGATGAAACCGGCCCATTAATTGTCTAATTCGCTATTAAAAATATAGCAAATATCAATGATATGGTGTTTTGCTGTTGTGTGTGAGTCAGGGTGCACCGAGTCAATCCTTTCTCCGCGCGAGCCTAAATTTCAATAGCGCTAGAGATGCTCCCTTAAAATAGCACCTTTGCCCACTGATTATTCACCCCATGACCGACATCCTGCAACCTGGCCTTCAATCCCTTTCCAAATCGTTCGAGCCCGCCGCTATAGAAGCGCAGTGGGGGCCGGAGTGGGAAAAACGGCATTACGCGGATGCGGGTTTCAGGGGCACGCAGCAGGCCCAAGACGGCGCACCGGCGTTTGCCATCCAACTGCCACCACCGAATGTGACGGGCACGCTGCACATGGGCCATGCGTTCAACCAGACCATCATGGACTCGTTGACCCGCTACCACCGCATGAGCGGCTTCAATACAGCATGGATTCCGGGTACGGACCATGCAGGTATCGCCACTCAGGTCGTTGTCGAGCGCCAGTTGCAAGCGCAGGGCATCAGCCGCCACAGCATGGGTGCCACGCCGTTTGAATCGCGCAAAAACTTTGTCTCTAAAGTATGGGAATGGAAAGAGCAAAGCGGCAACACGATCACCACCCAAATGCGCCGCATGGGCGCGAGTGTGGACTGGAGCCGTGAATACTTCACGATGGACACAAAATTGTCCAAAACCGTGACCGAAACCTTTGTGCGCTTGTATGAGCAAGGCTTGATCTACCGTGGCAAGCGTTTGGTGAACTGGGACCCCGTACTGAAATCTGCGGTGAGCGACCTAGAAGTTGAAAACGAAGAGCGCAACAGCTTCATGTGGCACATCGAGTACCCATTCAGCGATGGCCCGCAAACCCTGGGTGGCATCGATGCGGGCACAACGGTGCGCGGTTTGCACATCGCCACCACGCGGCCTGAGACCATGCTGGCCGACGGCGCGCTGTGCGTCCACCCTGAAGACGAGCGTTACAAGCATTTGGTGGGAAAATTTGTTGATCTGCCACTGTGTAATCGCAAAATCCCGGTGATTGCAGATGACTTTGTGGACCGTGAATTCGGCAGCGGTTGCGTCAAAATCACCGGCGCGCATGACTTCAACGACTACGCCTGTAGCCAGCGCCACAACCTGCCGCTGATCACCATTTTCACGCTGGATGCCAAGATCAACGAGAACGCCCCCGCCGCCTACCAAGGTCTAGACCGTTACGACTGCCGCAAAGCGGTGTTGAAAGATTTGGAAGAGCAGGGCTTTCTGCAAAAAGCCGTGCCGCACAAAAACATGGTGCCGATTTGCACCCGAACCGGCCAGGTCATCGAGCCGATGTTGACCGATCAGTGGTTTGTAGCGATGACTAAAACGCCAGCAGCCGGCGTATCTATTGCACAAGGTGCTATTGATGCTGTAGCGTCTGGTGAGGTTAAATTTGTGCCGGAACAGTGGGTGAATACCTACGACCAATGGATGAAAAACATCCAGGACTGGTGCATTTCACGTCAATTGTGGTGGGGTCATCAAATCCCCGCTTGGTACGACGAAGACGGCAAAGTCTATGTGGCTAGAGACGAGGCCGAGGCGCAAGCGCAAGCACCGGGCAAAAAACTGACGCGCGATGAAGATGTGCTGGACACTTGGTATTCATCCGCACTCGTGCCGTTCAGCACCATGGGCTGGCCAGAGCAGACCGAAGACATGGATTTGTACCTGCCATCCAGCGTGCTGGTCACAGGTTACGACATCATTTTCTTCTGGGTAGCGCGGATGATCATGATGACCAAGCACTTCACCGGCAAAGTACCGTTCAAACACGTCTACATCCACGGCTTGGTGCGCGATGCGCAGGGCAAGAAGATGAGCAAGTCGGAGGGCAATGTGCTGGATCCGGTTGACTTGATCGACGGCATCACGCTGACACCGCTGCTGGAAAAGCGCACAACAGGTCTGCGCAAACCTGAAACTGCACCTACGGTTCGTAAAAACACCGAAAAAGAATTTCCGGATGGCATTCCGGCCTTTGGTGCGGACGCGCTGCGTTTCACCTTCGCCTCTTTGGCGTCACTGGGTCGCAACATCAGCTTCGACAGCAAACGCTGCGAAGGCTACCGCAATTTCTGCAACAAACTGTGGAACGCAACCCGTTTTGTGTTGATGAATTGCGAGGGGCAAGATTGCGGCTTGCGTGAGCACTCCAAAGCTGAATGCGAGGTCGGTGGTTCAGCGCACGGCTACTTGAATTTCAGCCAAGCCGACCGCTGGATTGTTTCCATGCTTCAGCGGGTTGAGGCCGACGTCGCAAAAGGGTTTGAAGACTACCGCCTAGACAACGTCGCCAACAGTATTTACCAGTTTGTGTGGGACGAGTTTTGCGATTGGTATTTGGAAATCGCCAAAGTGCAAATTCAGACCGGCGATACTGCACAGCAGCGTGCCACGCGCCGCACCCTGATTCGTACGTTGGAGACGATTCAACGATTGGCACACCCGGTGATTCCGTTCATCACTGAAGAGTTGTGGCAAAAAGTTGCACCTGTCGCTGGACGTGCGGGTGAGAGTGTGTGCATTTCAGCTTATCCAGTGAGTCAACCAGATTGTATTGACGTTGTTGCTGAAGCGCACGTTGCCAAACTCAAAGGCTTGGTCGACAGCTGCCGCACCTTGCGTGCTGAGATGAACGTACCGCCATCGACCAAGCTGCCGATGTTTGCCTTGCCCGCTAACGCCGTTGAAGCGGCGTTCATGCGCGATGCAGCGCCGGTGTTGAAATCACTTGCAAAGCTCAGTGAAGTCAAAGTATTTGACGATGAAGTGACGTGGCAAGCCGCTGCGCAAGCGTCGCCGGTGTCTGTGGTGGGTGATTTGCGCATGTGCCTGCACATGGAAATTGACGTGGCTGCTGAGAAGCTGCGCATCGGCAAAGAAGTGACGCGTTTAGAGGGTGAAATCGCCCGCGTGAACGGTAAACTCAGCAACGACGCCTTCGTCGCCAAAGCGCCGCCAGCAGTGATTGACCTGGAGCGCAAACGTGTTACAGATAACACAGCTACTCTACAGAAACTACAAGATCAATTAACCCGATTGGGTTAAACCTAGATTGGGGCAAGCTGAGAATGCCCTTTAGCCCAAATACAGTCATTCCCGCGCAGGCGGGAATCGATGGTGGCTGACTATCGTCTTCTTAGAATATGCACAAACTCTGCACCCAGAGTTTGCTGCTCCACCAAGTCGTTGCCGGTTTGTTTGCAAAAGGCTTGAAAGTCGCGAAGCGAGCCTGTGTCTGTGGCGACCACGCGTAACAGCTGGCCACTGGTCATGCTCGCCAGAGATTTTTTGGCTTTCAAAATCGGCAGCGGGCAGTTCAGTCCACGTGTGTCGAGCTCAACATCAATGCTCAAGTCACTCATCGTATCTTATTCCGCGTATTGCTCATACTTTTACGCTTTTGACGTACGCAGCATGATGGAGAATTCTTGCAGCGCTGCAATGCCGCTGGCTTCGGCGCGATGGCACCAGGCGGCCAATTCTACCGTCAAATGCTCGCGAGACATGGAAGTATTGAGCCACAACTGGCGTAATTCTTCACGCATAGCGACCATTTTGTCCAAAATAGGGTGCTCAGCACGCGCCAGTTCAAGATTCGGCAAGGCAGCGGCAGGCACTTTGTCGGCGTCGCGGTGCAGCCAACGCTTGGCGGCAAGCAAGGTCGTCATGTCAGCGCGCTTGGCTTTTAATGTGGCAAGTTCAGTTTTGCAGGCAAGACGCATCTGTTTGGCGTAATTGGCCATCACTTCGTAGCGGTTCGCAATCAAAGCTTCCAGTGTGTTTTCAGTGGCTAGCGGTTGAAATGTGCCACGTTGCAGCTTGGGTGGCGTCTTTTTGACCTTGGCCAAGCCTAACGCCTGCATGATGCTGATGTAGACCCAGCCCATGTCGAATTCGTATTTTTTGACGGAGAACTTGGCAGACGTTGGGTAAGTGTGGTGGTTGTTGTGCAGCTCTTCACCGCCAATCAAAATACCCCAAGGCGTGATGTTGGTGCTGGCATCTGGCGCTTCAAAATTGCGATAACCCCAGTAGTGACCAATGCCGTTGATGATGCCAGCTGCCATCACCGGAATCCACATCATTTGCACGGCCCAGACCGTCAAACCGGCTGCGCCAAACAGCGCCAAATTGATAAGCAGCATCAAAACGATGCCTTGCCACGAAAAGCGTGTGTAAACATGGCGCTCAACCCAGTCGTTCGGTGTGCCGTGGCCAAATTTCGCCACAGTATCTAAATTTTTAGATTCCGCGCGGTACAGCTCAGCACCCTTCCAAAACACGGTTTCAATGCCGTGCGCGTGCGGGCTGTGCGGGTCATCTTTGGTTTCGCATTTGGCGTGGTGTTTGCGGTGAATAGCTACCCATTCTTTGGTGATTTGTCCGGTGGTTAGCCACAGCCAAAAACGGAAAAAATGAGACACGGAAGGGTGCAAATCCATCGCGCGGTGCGCTTGGTGGCGGTGCAGGTAGATCGTGACACTGGCGATGGTGATGTGTGTCACCACCAATGTGTAAATCACCACTTGCCACCAAGACAGGCTCCACAAGCCGTGAGCCAGCCAGTTCAGAGCGGCGTTCAGAGCCGCCCAATCGGGTAAAAACATCGTCAATTCCTTATAACCAAATCAAGCAAGGGCAAAATGTAC
>JAYWCQ010000227.1:0-2646 GCA_043780435.1 Polaromonas sp. | reverse complement strand
TTTTTACGATGTTCATGCACGGTCTCGCAACTCCTTCACGCCTGACCTTTCGGCGCAATGGTCACAGCAGAACATCTTTTCGCTCTTTTGCAGGCCGTGTCCGATGATGCGCACACCGCAATTCGCGCAGGTAGGTGCCAGCATATGAATCGCACATTCAAAACTGTCGAAGGTATAGGTCTTGCCCTGCGCAGTTAGCTGAAAGGATTGGTCATAGTCGTTACCGCATGCGTCGCATATCGCCATTGAGAACTCCTAGAATCGGTTGCTGTTGATGCGACAATGATCGACTTTGAGCCATTCGACGTCTGTGCGGTGCCGCACACACCGTTGCACTGCAGCGGTAGATTTGGCTTAGAAGCTAGTCAGCCAGGTACCACAGCCCCGAATCCGAATTCACCTTGACCCGTGCGCCGTTCAGCCAAACTTGCTCTTCATTCAGCTTCGACGAAGTCGAAGGGTTGGTATCAAAGTCAATCTGAAGTTTGTGCGCGACGTGGGCATCTTCGATGGAAAGCTCCCACGTTAAAAAGACTTGGGTGTAATTTTGGTCTTTCGGAAAGTCGGCCACGTTGAAACCACTGCTACTGCGCTGAATAACGGCGTGCGGCTGCCCAGTATCGAAAATCACCACCGTACCTCTGGTTAAGGGGATGCGATGGCCGGTAGACGGAAAATGCAAATCTAGGCCTTTGTCTTCGCTCAAGAAAAGATTGCAAAAGGCCGCGCCACCATAGTGTTCGCCATCATGGTGGTACTTCGCGCCCCGGCAGGTCATCAGCGCTACGCTGCTTGCGGTAAATACATCTTGCAGGCCAAGTTCGCGCGTCCAATCAGACACCGCCTGCACACAACGGCTGTAGTCCGGCCAACGCATGCGTGCTCTAGCCAAGGGCAATGTCTCTACGTCGCCGGGTTCTAGTTCTAAGTGCTGTGATATTTCCCTTTCCCAATCTGCTATCAGTCTTGCTGGTGGTGCAGGCACATCAACTGTGCCTGATATCACAACATCGCTCACGTTTCGGCTACGGATGGCATCGCCACTCCAAAAATAGGAAGTCAGCAAATTTTTTGCATGTGACGATTCAGGGCAGTGGCTCATACTTGTTAGTGTAGGGGCGTTTAAAATTGGGTTTTGCAATTTACTTCACCTCATACGCCCCGCTAACTGATATGCATACCAGCGCCCTCGTCCTATTTTCCGGCGGACAAGATTCCACCACCTGCCTGGCACTCGCTCTGAGCAAGTACGAACGCGTTGAGACGATTGCGTTTGACTATCGCCAGCGGCACAGCGTCGAGCTGCAAGCACGGTTACGTGTGCTAGAGCAAATCAAGTTGCAGTTTCCGCAATGGGCGCACAAACTAGGCGAAGACCACTTGCTGGATTTGGGCGTGCTTGGGCAGGTCAGTGAAACCTCGCTGACGCGTGATGTCGCTTTTAAAATGGAAAGCTCAGGTCTGCCAAACACCTTTGTACCAGGCCGAAACCTGCTGTTTTTGACCTTGGCTGCGGCCTTAGCCTACCGACGCGATTTGCAGGTGATGGTGACGGGCGTCTGTGAAACTGATTTTTCTGGCTACCCCGACTGCCGCGACGACACCATGAAGGCCATGCAACTCGCGTTGTCGTTGGGCATGGACAAGCGGTTTTTGATTGAAACGCCGCTGATGTGGATAGACAAAGCCGACACCTGGGCTTTAGCCGCATCGTTAGGTGGGCAGCCGCTGGTCGATTTGATCATCGAACACACCCACACCTGCTACTTGGGCGACCGTGTGCATCGCCACGTATGGGGTTATGGCTGCGGCGAATGCCCAGCCTGCGATTTGCGAGCTAAAGGTTACGACCGTTGGGTGGCGGCGACTGCGTAGGTTGCTGAGTTTGAATCGTCTGCAGCACCGACAGTTGTAGTCTTTTCAAGCGTCCAAGTTTGATTGTGAAAGACTGCCACACTTGGCCTATGCGCTATAGATATAATAGCACCTTTAGCAAGTAATACGCCGGCTATAAGTCGTTTATAGAGTGTTTTTTCGGCTTCTACATCCAATGCACTGGTCGCTTCGTCGGCAAATACCCACTGCGGCTTTTTAAGCAAAACGCGGGCAATCGCTAAGCGCTGCTGTTCGCCGCCTGAGAGCATTTGTCCCCAAGCTTCTTTGTCGTCTAAGCGGTTGGCTAGTTGCGGCAGCAAAGCATCTGTCAAGGCGGCTTGCAGCGCTGCATTGTCATATTTGGTCGCTGGTTCTGGGTAGGCCAATGCATCACGCAAAGGGCCGTTTGGAAAATAGGGGTGCTGCGGAATAAACATGGCGTTCGCAGGCATGTGGATTTGCCCTTTGCTGAATGGCCATATGCCTGCAAATGCGCGGAACAGGGTTGATTTGCCACTGCCTGACGGGCCATTGAGCAAAATAGCGTCGCCTGCATGTGCTGTGAGCGCCGCATGTGCCAGCAGCACTTTGCCATTGGGGAGCGACAGCGTCAAGTCGTTTGCGGTTAGCGTATTTGCGTCGGCATCAGCAGCCTTCTGTGGCGCAGCCTGTTGCCCTGCCAGCGCCTCACTGGCAGCCATGCTGTCGTTAAAGCTGGTCAACCGGTCCGTGGTGGCGCGCCAAGAGGCTAAACCGCTGTAGCTGTCGACA
>JAYWCQ010000226.1:0-7541 GCA_043780435.1 Polaromonas sp. | reverse complement strand
TCGCTTACTTGGATTGAAATAATTTTTGCAAGCGCTTTATCCAATCATCAACTAAAGGTATGATGATTGGATGACGACAATAAATCCTCAAAATTCTGCGGAATCAAACTGCACAGTTGGTTTGATCGGTCTAGGCGCCATGGGCAACGGTATGGCGCAATCGCTGCGCCGTGCTGGCCATTCGCCATCCGTCTTTGATATTCGCGCAGACGTTTCTGCAGCTTTTGCCAAAGACGGCGGAACAGCCTGCAAAACACCAGCTGAACTCGGCAACTGCTGTGACGTCATCGTTTCAGTCGTGGTGAATGCAGCGCAAACAGAATCCGTTTTGTTCGGTGCAGATGGCTGCGCAGCCACCATGAAACCGGGCAGCGTGTTTGTGATGTGCTCCACGGTTGACCCCAATTGGTCGGTTGTAGTCGAAGCCCGATTGGCCGCATTGGGTATTTTGTACATAGATGCCCCCATCTCAGGTGGCGCTGCCAAAGCAGCTTCAGGTCAAATGACCATGATGACGGCCGGCAAACCTGAAGCCTACGCCATTGCCGAGCTTTTTTTGAACGCCATGGCTGCCAAAGTTTACAAACTCGGTGATTCTGCGGGCGCAGGCAGCAAAGTCAAAATCATCAACCAATTACTCGCGGGCGTGCACATCGCAGCCGCAGCAGAAGCCATGGCTTTGGGTTTACGCGAAGGGGTTGATCCTGACGCTTTGTACGAAGTGATCACCAACAGCGCGGGTAACAGCTGGATGTTTGAGAACCGCATGGCACATGTTTTGGCGGCAGACTACACGCCATTGTCTGCGGTCGATATTTTCGTCAAAGATTTGGGTATTGTTTTGGACATGGCGCGCGCCACCAAATTCCCACTACCGCTGTCCAGCACAGCACATCAGATGTTCATGCAAGCATCGACAGCGGGCTTTGCCAAAGAAGACGACAGCGCGGTTATCAAAATCTTCCCCGGTATTGAATTACCCAAGAAAAAGTAATAGCGAAAAGTAATTACAGTAAAAGGACTAAATATGCATATTTTGATCACAGGCGGTGCAGGTTTTTTGGGCGTTCGACTTGCACGCACGCTATTGGCGCAGGGCACTTTAGCGTTGAATGGTGCTGCAGCGCAAATCATTCAAACCATCACTTTGGCCGATAGAGTTGCGCCACCAGCAGATTTGCTGGCAGATGCAAGAATTGTGTCTCAAGTGGGTGATTTGAACGATTTACTGCATCAAAATAAATTACCGTCAGCAAACACCAGCCTCGTTTTCCACCTAGCTGCCGCAGTCAGTGGCGAATGCGAAGCTGATTTTGACTTGGGCATGCGCAGCAATTACGAAGCGACGCGTTCTTTGCTGGAAGCGTGTCGCGCCTTAAAAACCAAACCAACGTTTGTATTCGCCAGCTCACTGGCCGTGTTTGGCAAAGTGCCAGGCTTCCCTATGCCTGAACTGATTGAAGACGACACCTTGCCCACGCCGCAAAGCAGCTACGGCACACAAAAATTGATTGGCGAAAATTTGGTCGCGGATTTTGGCCGCAAAGGCTTCATCACGGCGCGCAGCGTGCGCTTGATGACCGTCAGCGTGCGTGCCGGCAAGCCCAATGGCGCCGCCTCGGGCTTTTTGAGCGGCATGATTCGTGAGCCACTGTCTGGCCTCAAAGCCGCCTGCCCTGTACCGGCGGACACCTTGATCGCCCTGTCCTCCCCCGCGCGTACGGTGGAAGGCATCATCCGCGCTGCAGAAGTCACCAGCGTAGCGTGGGGACCTTTAAAAGCTGTGAACTTACCTGCGTTGTGCACCAGCGTGGGCGATATGGCGGCCGCGCTTGAACGTGTTGCCGGCAAAGCCGCGACTGATTTGATCGATTGGACACCCGACCCCGCCATTTTGAAATTGGTAGAAACCTGGCCAGGCGTTGTCTCGTCCAGCCGCGCTAACAAGCTCGGCCTGCAGGCAGACACCGATTACGAAAAAATCATTCGCGACTACATCCGCGAAAATCTAGAAGCGATCAAACTCAAAATCACTGCGTAACTCGGTTTTAGGAACAACATGAGCAAGATTCTGCTGGGCTGCATTGCTGACGATTTCACGGGCGCAACCGACCTGGCCAACAACCTCGTACGCGCAGGTATGCGGGTGGTGCAAACCAACGGCATCCCAACCCAAGCGCTAACGGCTGAGGTCGATGCGGTTGTCATTGCGTTAAAGACACGAACTGTCGCGCCAACAGATGCCATTGCCCAGTCGCTTACTGCTCTGAATTGGCTAAAAAAAGCAGGCAGCCCGCAAATATACTTCAAGTATTGCTCCACATTTGATAGCTGGTACGGTGCTAATGATGACGCGAAACGTGGCAACAAACGTGGCAACATTGGCCCTGTAACGGAAGCGCTGATGGATGCCATGGACGTAGATTTCACCATCGCCACGCCCGCCTTTCCAGATAATGGACGCACCGTCTTCAAAGGCCACTTGTTTGTGGGTGATGTGCTTCTGTCCGAATCCAGTATGAAAAACCACCCACTCACGCCAATGTTGGATGCCAATTTGGTCAGCGTGATGCAAGCGCAGTGCCAGCGCAAAGTTGGGCTGATTGACTACCGCACCGTTGCGGCGGGTGTAGATGCTGTGCGAGCCCGTATCGCCGAGCTGCGAGCCCAAGGCGTTGGCATCGCCATTGTTGATGCCATTTCCAACGATGATTTGATGCGGCTTGGCTCTGCGCTGGCAGACCTGCCACTGGTAACGGCAGGTTCAGGCGTGGCGATTGGTTTGCCACAGAATTTTGGCATTCAAGCCACTGGCGAGTCAGCAGCACAGGCCGCCGCCCTACCTGCTGCCAAAGGTTGGCAAGCGGTCGTGTCTGGCAGCTGTTCGCAAGCAACCAATGCACAGGTTGCGGCATGGCAGGCCAGCGGTCAACCACACAAAGCATTGAACTTAGCTGCCGTACTGGGTAGTGATGCTCAAAGCCAAGCAGAAGTGCAAAGCGTGTTGTCGTGGGCGAAACCGTTTCTGACGCGTGGACCGGTGCTGATCTACTCAACGGCAGCTGTTGAATCCGTCAAAAACACCCAAACCTTGCTGGGCAGCGACGCCACAGGTGCTCGGGTTGAGCAGGCGCTGAGCGCGATTGCCAAGGGCTTGGTTGAACTCGGCGTGCAACAACTGGTGCTTGCCGGTGGTGAAACATCGGGTGCTTGCGTGCTGGCACTGGGTGTTGAGCAGATGCAAATCGGCCCCCAAATCGACCCCGGTGTGCCATGGTGCTACGGGCTGAGTTCTAAGGCGGGAGAGACAGCCGGTGTCAACATCCACCTCACACTCAAATCAGGAAATTTCGGAAGTCCTGATTTCTTTGTCAAAGCGTTCAAACTATTACAGTAAACACAACATGCCAAAATTCGCCGCAAATTTGACGATGATGTACCCCGAACTGCCGTTTTTAGACCGCTTCGAAGCAGCGGCTAAAGATGGTTTTAAAGCGGTGGAATACTTATTTCCCTACGCTTTTGAGGCCAAAGAACTGGCAGCAAGGCTCAAAAACAATGGTTTACAGCAAGTTTTGTTCAATTTTCCGCCGGGCGGCGTAGATGCCGTATCTATAGACGCCGCTTGGAACGGTGGCACGCGCGGCATCGCCTGCATAGCTGGGCGCGAGGCGGAATTTGCAGCCGGTGCTGACTTGGCACTACGCTACGCCGAAGACTTGGATTGCCCCAGATTGCACATGATGGCGGGTTTGGTTCCCTTAGGTGAAAACAAAGAAAATGTGCGTGAAACCTATATCAATAATGTCAAATCTGCTAGTCAATTGGTAGCAAAACAAGGTATCAACCTGCTCCTAGAACCCATCAACACCCGCGACATCCCCCGTTTTTTCTTGAACCGCCAAGACGAGGCGCATGCGCTGATTGCCGAAATCGGACAACCCAACGTCAAAGTGCAAATGGATTTGTACCACTGCCAAATCGTAGAAGGCGACGTCGCCACGAAAATCCGGCAATACCTGCCAACGGGCAACGTAGGCCACTTCCAAATCGCCGGCGTGCCCGAGCGGCAAGAGCCAGATATTGGGGAAATGAACTACCCGTATTTGTTCGGTGTGATTGACAGTTTGGGTTATGACGGCTGGATTGGCTGCGAATATAAACCCAAGCTGGGTGGGCAGACGAATGGCACGTCTAGCGGGCTGGGATGGTTGAAGCCGTATTTGACAAGTGCATAAGAAATAACTACCCGCCCGTTTGGCACCCCTTCAGCATGAGGGGGTGGCGCAAAGCGACGGGGTGGTTTTTTGCTATATTTTTAATAGCAACTTAAATAATAAATACGCCGGCTATAACCATTTTTTACCCTATTCTTCATATTCATTTACCGGCACACAGCTGCAAAACAGATTCCGATCTCCGTAGACGTTATCTACACGTCCCACGGGTGCCCAGTATTTGTTCTGCTTCAATTTAGCCAGGGGATACGCACCCACTTCGCGGCTGTAGGGGCGACTCCACTCTGCACCCAACAAGCTATCCGCCGTGTGCGGCGCGTGTTTGAGCGGGTTGTTGTCTTGCGGCCAAACACCATTTTCAACTTTTGCAATTTCACCACGTATGGCGATCATGGCGTTGATGAAGCGGTCCAGTTCGTACAAGGTTTCGCTCTCGGTCGGCTCGACCATGAGCGTGCCTGCGACCGGGAAGCTCAAGGTCGGTGCATGAAAACCGTAGTCGATCAAACGCTTGGCGACGTCTTCGGCCGAGATGCCACTCGCACCGCCGGTGGATTCTTTCAACGGGCGCAAGTCCAAAATGCACTCATGCGCGACATAGCCCTGATCGCTGGCATACAGCGTGGGGTAATGGTCTTTCAATCTGGTGCTGATGTAGTTGGCGCTCAAGATCGCAATTTCAGTCGCGTCTTTCAAACCCTCAGCACCCATCATGCGGCAGTACATCCAGCTGATGGGTAAGACTGCGGCGTTGCCCAGTGGTGCGGCTGAAATAGCCCCCACGCTTGTCGCTTCGCGTACTGCGCTGCCCCCCGAGGGAGCCGTGCCTTGCTTGGGGCGGCCCGGCGCGGCGGCCATAGCTTCGTAAGTCGCATGACCGGGCAAATACGGCACCAAATCAGCCACCACGCACACCGGGCCGACACCTGGGCCGCCGCCGCCGTGAGGGATGCAGAAGGTTTTGTGCAGGTTCAAGTGGCTAACATCGCCGCCAAACTCGCCCGGTGCGGCTGTACCGACCAGCGCGTTCATGTTCGCACCGTCCACATAGACGCGGCCACCATAGCTGTGCACCATGGCGCAAAGTTCTTTGACGCTGGTCTCAAACACGCCGTGGGTGCTGGGGTAGGTGATCATCACGCAGGCAAGATGGGCGGCATGTTGCTCGCACTTGGCTTTCAAATCCGCCATATCGACATTGCCTTTAACGTCGCAGGCGGTCACCACCACGGTCATGCCCGCCATCTGCGCACTGGCGGGGTTGGTGCCGTGGGCGCTGCTGGGAATCAGGCAAATGTTGCGGTGGCCTTGGCCATTGGCTTCAAAATAGGCCTTGATAACCAGCAAACCGGCATATTCACCCTGTGAGCCCGCGTTGGGTTGCAGGCTGATACCCGCATAGCCCGTGGCTTGGCACAACCAGGCGCGCAATTGCTCGTCCAGCTCGGCATAGCCTTGCAGTTGGTCCTGCGGCGCAAACGGGTGAATGTTGGCAAACTCGGGCCAGGTGATGGGAATCATCTCGCTGGTGGCGTTGAGCTTCATGGTGCAGCTGCCCAGCGGGATCATGCTGCGGTCCAGCGCCAGATCCTTGTCGCTCAGTGCGCGGATGTAGCGCAGCATGGCGGTCTCTGAATGGTGCGTGTTGAAGACGGGATGCGTCAAGAACGGGCTGGTGCGGCGTAGATCGGCGGGGATCAACGATGTCACACCCGCTTCAAAATCACCCACTTGCGGTAAAGCCTGACCCGGTTCGGCAAAGAACGACCAAAGCAGTGCGATATCATCCCGTGTGGTGGTTTCATCGAGCGAAATACAGATGTAGTTTTCCAACGCAACCCGCACGTTAGCCGACGCATTGATTGCCTTGGAAGCTATGGATTGTGTAGCATCATCGGTTTTGATGGCGAGGGTGTCAAACGCCGATGCACTCATCGTTGTAAAGCCCAAGGCCTGCAAACCACGCGCCAAAATGGACGTGTAGGCTGCAACGCGCTGCGCAATGCGGGTCAAACCCTGCGGGCCGTGGTAGACGGCGTACATGCTGGCGATCACCGCTGGCAGTACCTGCGCGGTACAGATGTTAGATGTCGCTTTATCTCGGCGGATGTGCTGCTCACGGGTTTGCAGGGCGAGGCGATACGCCGGGTTTCCGTGCACGTCCACGCTAACACCCACCAAACGGCCAGGCATGGAACGCTTGTACTCGTCTCGACACGCTAAAAAGGCTGCATGCGGGCCACCGTTGCCCATGGGCATACCAAAACGCTGCGTCGTACCTAAAACAATATCAGCGCCCCACTCACCCGGCGGCGTCAACAGCGTCAACGCCAGCAAATCAGCCGCCACGATAAGCGCCGCACCCTTGGCATGTGCTTTGGCCGCTTCAGCACGCAAATCGGCAATCGCGCCGCTGGTGCTGGGGTATTGGTTCATGATGGCAAAGAAATCACGGTTCGCCATCCAGTTGTCCCAATCCTCCCCCGAATTGGCGACCAAGACCTCAATGCCCAAAGGCTTTGCGCGGGTTTTGACAACCTCTATGGTTTGTGGATGGCAGTCGCCCGTGATGATGAAAGTGTTGCTTTTGGACTTGACGCTGCGCTTGGCCAGCGTCATCGCCTCTGCCGCTGCCGTCGCTTCGTCCAGCATCGATGCATTGGCCATAGGCAAACCCGTCAAATCGCACACCATGGTTTGAAAATTCACCAGCGCTTCCAGCCGCCCCTGGCTGATCTCGGCCTGGTACGGCGTGTAGGCGGTGTACCAAGCGGGGTTTTCCAAAATATTGCGCAAAATCACACCCGGTGTGTGGGTGCCGTAATAGCCTTGGCCGATGAAGCTTTTGAACACCTTGTTTTTGCCAGCCATGGCTTTCAACTCTGCCAAAGCCTGTGCTTCCGTCGCCGGATGTGGCAAATCCATCTGCGTTTTGCGGGCAATGCTGCGCGGCACGATGGCCTCAATCAAAGCTTGACGCGACGCTGCACCGACAACTTTCAGCATGTGAATTTCATCCTCAGTATCAATGCCGATGTGGCGAGCGATGAACTCGGACGTGTTTTCTAATTCAAGCAAAGTGGGGGCAGACTTCATGAGCATGGCAAAAATCTCAAGCTACACCGTTCGCCCTGAGCCTGTCGAAGGGCTGGCGATACGTAAAAAACAGAAGGCTTCGACAGGCTCAGCCCGAACGGGATACTTGTACAGTCAGGCTGAAAACTTGGTGTAACCGGTCTCATCCATCAACGCAGCCAGTTGCGATGCATCGGACAGTTTGACCTTGAAGAACCAGCCCGCACC
>JAYWCQ010000225.1:0-4400 GCA_043780435.1 Polaromonas sp. | reverse complement strand
CTGCAGCACCCAGGTCTTGCCGGTGCCGGTGGCCATCTTGAAGCAATATTTGGGGTGGGCGTGTTTGGCCTGCGCCACCTCGTTCAGGCGCGTGCCGGTGAGCAGCGCATCAGGCGCGGCGGCGCGGTACAGGTCCAGCAGCGTCCAATGCGCGTGGTCCTTGCCCAGCACCTCGTGCGCGACGATGGCGTTCAAAATCGCCTGCTTCTGCCCAGCGTGAAAGTTCAGTCCGCTGCGTGCCAGCACCATGTCCTCGCCAAACCACCATTTCAGCAGCTCGGCTGTGGTCGGCGTGACGAGTTCCAGAATGTCGGCGGCACCGGATTCCAGACCCAGGCAGAGTTGGTTGGTTTTGGCGGTGAGGCCGGTGGATAGTGCGAGTTGGTTGTCTGATGACGGCATGATGCTATCCCCGAATTTGTTGGTTTATAAACAAATTGTTTATAATTCGAACGTGATTGAAAACTTTGCTACCCCAGAAGCCGAGCGCCTGTTTTTGACTGGGAAGTCGCGGCGCTTGCCGCCTGACATCCTCAAACGCGCTCTGATGCGCCTGATTCAGTTGCATGCGGCCATGGATGTAGAGGATTTGCGCTTGCCCCCGTCGAACCGCTTGGAGATATTGAGCGGTGATCGGACAGGCCAATGGAGCATTCGTATCAACAACCAGTGGCGTCTGTGCTTCCGGTTTGAAGCTGGAAATGCGTATGACGTTGATATCGTGGACTACCACTAAGGAGCGAGAACCATGAAAAATTTGACTAACGGCCTGCCAGCCATTCACCCAGGCGAATTTCTGCACGAGATACTGAATGAACTGGGTCTCACGCAGGCTGCATTTGCCGATGCCATTGGCGTTTCGCCCATGCGCGTGTCGCACTTGCTCAAAGGCCAACGGCCAGTCACTGCTGAATTGGCGTTGCGGCTGGGACTGGCACTGAGTCAAACTCCGCAGTACTGGCTTAACCTTCAAGCAGCCTACGATTTGAAGGTGGCTCAGGTGGAGTTGAAAGATAGTCTGCTTGAGGTGCGCAGACTGGCTACAGCTTGATGCCATGGCCGACGTTATTCCTGTTCCCGTTGATCCGGACGACCCCAGCACTTGGGGCAATTTCACGCCGTCCACTAAACGACTCAATGACATGATTGGTGTGGTCAGCCATCCGCGTCGCCTGACACCCGAAGAAATTGAATTACTCACCAAGAGCAAGCAGGAAATGGCCCGGCATTTCGAATATTTAATGCGAGCCAGGAGCATGGGCAAGATGCCGAAGGAATGATGGGCCAAAAACGGATTACCATTTTTTGTCAACCCGATGGTCATACCAACCTGCAGCAAAGCGATCACGGATTCGTTGGCACTACCAGCGCATGGCCCGGCATCGCAAAGACATCAATTTCAGTCTCGCGCACCCGCCGATTAGCCGGGCGGTGTGCTGCCAGCCCAGTGGCTGGTTTGTAAATATCGAGGCCACGGCCCAGCTTGAACAGCACGCCATGATCCAGCACGACATAGCGATCATGCAGCCCGGACTGATGACGAATCGTCAGTGCTACCCCATATTGGTTAAACAAATCTTTGGTGACTTGGGTGATGACACGTTCCTGGTTGGCAACGGCCTCGCTTGGCGGCTGCCCAGTGATGACTTCAATCTCTTTGGGATGCGCAGCGTCGGCTACGTGCAACAAAAACTCGCTTAGGTTGCGAAGCTGGTGCGGCGTGGCCAGGTAAGGATCGACCAGCGCCAGCCGCAAAGCACCCGTGAGCAGCCGTACCTCAAACAGCCGCTCAAAACCCCACCCGGTGGCACCGTCATGCAGGTGCAGACGCTCCACCACCACGGTGGCAAGGCGTTGAATACCTTCCGTCCAATTTCCGGTAGCCAAAGCTGCCGGTACTTGCGATGCTGACTGGATATCCGTGCCAGTCTGCTTGGGTGCGGACACTGGTGTGGTCCGGGTCGCAATCGGTGCGGCTTGCACGGCACCGATGCCTCGTGTTACGTCCAGGTTTACATTTGCCGGCATGAGCGCTTGCATCAGGCTCAACACCTGGGCCAACTCCCCCTCGATGGCGCCGACCACCGATTCAACTGATTCCTTTTGTTCCGCCAGGTGCTCGGTGGCAGCGGCCCGAATGTTGTCCGCCGTCTGTTCCAGCAGTACATTGACTTCATTGAGTGCATCGCGCGGCGCTGTTTTGGCCTCTTCGACCAAAAAATCGCCAAAACGCTGCCCGCAGTCTTTCAGATGCTGTTGCAGTGCGTCCTTCAACAACTCTTTTACCTCGCGATAAAAACTACGCACCTCGGTTGTCTGTCCCCATGTGGTGCCCGTCCCCCAAATGGCGGCCACTGCGCTGCGGCGTTTCGTAATGCGCTCGGACACCTCATCAGAGACAAAGTCATCCAGCAGAGTCGTTACTTTCAACTCTTCGGCGGCAGTCAGTTCCTGTGCCCGTTGCAGCGACCGCTCCAGCGAGGTCTTGAGCTTGCCTGTGACATCAAAAGGTAAGCTGGCACCTAATTCCAGACGATCTGAAATCTTGGCCCCCTCTTGCGACAGACTGTTCAAAAAGACCTCAAAATTCTTCACAAATTCTGAAAACTGCTGGGTGTGTTCCCCCAGCATCTGCTGCACTTTGGGGAAGATGTGGTTGGCCACCCGGTTCTGAAAGTCATGCATGTAACCCCAGCTGCCGGATCGACGCGTGCGCCAGTGGCGGCCCGCATCATCGAGCTCGAACGCGGCCAACTGCTGCTCGGCAAGCAAGCCAATGTTTTCCAGCAAGGTGGCATCGCGCGTGCGCTGGTGACTCAGGCGGTCTGACAACAGCGTTACCTGTTGCTTAACAGCCCCTTCAAACCGTTCGCTAGCTTTCCCAAATTCGTCGCGAAACGTGTTGAGCTTGAGCTCGGCAACCTCCTTGTCTTTGATATTGCGGATGGCCTGCAGTTTGGACTGCAACACCGACTGCAAGCCCAACAAACTGGTTCGACCGCCGTTGACGATGTTTTGGGCGGTTTGCGCCAGCCGTGATTCGGTTGACAGCAGGCGTAGCAACTGCTCCTTGAGCGTCTCGACCCCGCCGGGGTCAGCGCTGTCAATCGCCCAAAGCGGTGACTTCTTGGCTTTCCAGTCCCGATGCAAACGGGCCGAAGTGAAGTGAATCGGCACCTCGCCCAATTGCTCCCGATAGCGCACCAGCGACTCATCCTGACTCAAGTCGTTCAGCGTTGCGGTGATCTCAGCGGTGATCCGGCGGCGCTCTCTCTCGATACACTGCGGCAGGGTTTCTGCCGCCTCGCCATCGTCTTCAGCGGCACGCACATGCTGCTCGTAGGTCTGATCCACCTGGGTAATGACCACAATCAATTGCTTGACGGTGCCTTTGCGTAGCAGCGAAAGCAAAAAGTCTTTTTCTGATTGGCTGTATGACACGCCGGACTTGGTCAAAAACAGCACGGCATCCACATCCTGCACAACCTGCTCGGTCAGACTGACCCGAAAACGCTCGGTATCGTCAAGCCCGGGGGTGTCAATCAACAGCACACCTTGATCCAATATCTCAGCGGGCGCGGTGATGTCGATTGACTCCACTAGGCAATGTAGTGGACTGGTGGCAGAAGTGAATTCCTTGAGCTTGCGCCGAAACTCATTGGCAGCCTTTTTAGTTTCACCGGATTCCAGTTCAATGCTGTGCGTATGGCCACCCGGCTTGATGTAATGGCGCTGCAAGACGGGCAGGTCAAACACTTCTTCAGCTTCACCTTCACGCGGCTTCTTGGGTTTCCCAAACGCCAGCCAGTTTTTGACTCGGTGCGCATCGACATGTTTGGCATCTTCAGCATAAAGTTCATTCAGCTTGGCCCACTTTTCATGGTTGACAAAGCGAATGCTGGCCTTGACCTGTGTGCCATGTCTAAAAGTGGTGATGGCCGCCGTCTCGGGCAAGGTGCCTTCAGTGGCCAGTTGGTTGCTGAGCAATTCATTGACAAATGATGACTTGCCCGACTTGAACCTCCCTACCACGGCGACCTTGTAATTGTCTGGCATCTGCTGACTTTTCAGTAGCACACCCAGCGCATCAGCCGTTCGTCTGCACTCTTTTCCAATACGTGCCACCTTGATATGGGAGCGACTCAGCAAGCCCTCTTGCACTTGTGACAAATGTGTGATGAGCGTTTGAATGTCGCTCCTGAGCTGCTTAGGCGTTTTCATGAAAATTCCTCCTTGTGCTTGCAGTAACAAACTAATTTCTGCGGCGCTACCAACTGATTGATCGTCAGATGGACGCCACTACTTCGGCCTCAAACCCAAACACATCGACCACCCGCACGCACACCTTGCGCGGGCCGGGTTTAGAGGCAGTGACCACCACGGCCTGCGTCACCACGCGC